>NZ_JAKTNS010000028.1:0-33764 GCF_022760915.1 Thermus thalpophilus
TCCCGAGGGTGGATGGGTGTGGCGGTACGTGGTGGCCACCTTTCCCGCCACGCCCCGGACCCACCTGGTGTGGGGGAGGCGGCGCGGGTTCTCTTTTCCGGATGGTGGCGTGGGTTCTCTTGCGGGAGCTCTGGCGGCTTGGGCTCAGGCCGCCGGGCCCTCCTGGGGGGGCAAGGTGGAGGGGGCAGGGGGTGGGGTGGGCAGGTTTATGCGGGGTATGCGGGTGGTGCAAGTTTTGAGATGACGCTTCCCGTGGGCAGGCCCAAAGCAAAAAAGGCGGCGTTCTGGGCGTGGGTTAGTCCCAGGTCGTCGTGGTGCAGGAGGAGAACCCGCCGCCCCCCTAGGCCAAGCCGCTCCAACACATCCATCAAAGCCCCCTTTTCTTTGCCCCCAGTTTACCGGAAAGGGGGTGACCACCTAACCTAGGGCCAGTTCCACGAGTCGCCGGAGAAGCTCGGGATAGGGCACCCCACCCGCCTCAAAGAGCCTGGGGTACATGCTGGTGGGGGTGAAGCCAGGAATGGTGTTCACCTCGTTTAGGTACACCTCTCCTTCCACCAAAAAGAAGTCCACCCGGGCCATGCCCCGGATCCCCAGGAGCCGGTAGGCCTTTAAGGCCAGCTCCTGAACGGTTTCCTGCGTTCCCGGGTCCAGCGGGGCGGGGATGAGAAGCTCCGCCCGGCCCGGGGTGTACTTGGTCTCGTAATCGTAAAAGAGGGCTTGGTAGCGCACCTCCCCCACGGGGCTCGCCTCGCCCCAGATGTTCCCCAAAACCCCCACCTCCAGCTCCCGCACCCCTGGTAGGGCCTTTTCCACCACCGCCTTGACGTCGTGGCGGAAGGCCTCGGCCAAGGCCTCTTCCAGGTGGGCGTAGTCCTCCACCCGGGTGATGCCGATGCTGGAGCCGGTGTTGGCGGGCTTCACGAAAAAGGGGGGCTCAAAGGGCACAAAGGGCCGCTCCCCCCGGTAAAGGGCCACCCAGGGCACCACGGGGATGCCCGCCTGGGCCAGGACCCGCTTGGAGAGGTCCTTATCCATGCAAAGGGCGCTCGCCGCCACCCCCGCCCCCACGTAGGGCTTGCCCAAAAGCTCCAAAAAACCCTGCACCGTCCCGTCCTCCCCATAGGGCCCGTGCAAGAGGGGAAAGACCACCTGGTACCGGTCCCAGTCCAAAGGGGGCGGGAAGGGGTGGCGGCCTTCGGGGGCCATCTTGGCCGCTAGGGCGGCCTCCGCTTCCTTGCCCAAGAGCCAGCGCCCGTCCTTGGCGATCACCGCCAGGTCCGTGGGGAAAGGCATGTGGCGCAGAACGCCCTCGGCGGAAAGCAGGGAAACCTCGTGCTCGGGGCTTTTCCCCCCGGCGAGGAGCAAAACGGTGGGCTCGGCCATACCCCAAGCTTAGCGGTTTTCCCGCAGATCCAAGCCGTTATAGCGGTCGGCGCAGGGAAGAAGCCCCCGCTCCACCCAGCAGACCACCGCCTCCTTGGCCGCCTCCAGCACCCTTTCCAAAAGGGGAAGCTCCTCGGGAGCGAAGGGAGAAAGCACATAATCCGCCCCCAGCTCCCTGGCGGGGGGCTTGCCGATCCCAATCCGCAGGCGGTGGAAGGCCAGGGTGCCCAAGGCCTCGGCGATGGAGGCCACCCCCCGGTTCCCCGCAGGGCTCCCCCCCGCCTTAAGGCGCAGGCGGCCCAAGGGAAGGTCCATCTCGTCGTGCACCACCAGGATGCGCTCGGGGGGGATCCTGTAGAAGCGGGCCAGGGGCGCCACCGCCTGGCCGGTGAGGTTGTAGTAGGTGAGGGGCTTCAGGAAAAAGCCCCTTTGCCCCCCCATCTCCGCCTCGGCCAAAAGCGCCTCCCCCTTTTTGCGAAAGGAAAGGCCCAGCCGGTCCAAAACCATGAAGCCCACGTTGTGCCGGGTGTGGGCGTAGCGCTCCCCCGGGTTGCCCTGCCCCACCACCAAGAACATGGCCCTAAAAGCAAGCGGGGAGCCCAGGCCCCCCGCCCGCCAAGGGGGAGGCTAGGCCTCCTCCTCCTTCTTGCCCTTCTTGATGACCTCGGGCTCGGCGGGGGCCTCCGCCGCCTCGGCCGCCAGGCGCTCCACGTCCTCGGGGGGCACCACGGCGGCGATGGTCTCCTCGGGAGAGATGGCAAGCTTCACCCCCTCGGGTAGCTTCAGATCGGCGGCGTGGAGACTATCCCCGATGCCGAGGCCGGAAACGTCCACCTCAATGTACTCGGGGATGTTGCGGGGGGAAACCCGCACCAGGATGTCCCGGTGCACCTCCTGGAGCACCCCGCCCTCCCGCACCCCTTGGGGGGTGCCCACGAAACGCAAGGGGATGTACATCTCCACGGGCTCGTCGGAGAGGATGTAGAAGTCCACGTGCTCCGGACGGCGACGGCGCTTGTCCAGGTTTACCTGGCGCACCAAGGTGGGAAGCTCCTTGCCGTCAGGAAGCTCCAGGACAATCACATGGTGGATGGAGGCTTGACGGAAGACCTTGTCAAACTCTCCGAGTTCCACATAGACCTTCTGGTTCAGGCTCTTGTTGTACATGACCCCGGGGAGCTTCCCCGCACGCCTCAAAGCGGCGGGCTTCTCCCCCTCCCGGTAATAGGCCTTCAGGCGGTACTCCATGGCTCCTCCTCGCACGCAAAACCCAGCCCCCCAAGGGGCGCACAAAGGAAAGCTTACCACATCCCTCTAGATTAGGGCACTCACCGACTGGTTGGTGTGCACGTGGCGGATGGCCTGGGCGAGGAGCTCGGCGGTGGAAAGCACGGTGTAGCCGCCATCCTTCAGGGGGATGGTGTCGGTGAAGACCACCTCCCGGATGGCGGGGTGGGCCAGGTTCTCCCGGGCCTCCCCCACCAAAACGGGGTGGGTGGCCATGACCACCACCTCGGGCAAGGCCCCCGCCTGCAAAAGGGCCTCCACCCCCCGCCTTATGGTCCCGCCCGTGGAGACGATGTCGTCTATGATGAGGGGCCTTTTCCCCTGCACGTCCCCGATGACGTAGGTGACGGAGGTCTCCTTGGGCCCGTGGCGGCGCTTGGCCAGCATGGCCAGGGGTAGCCCAAGCCGTTCAGCGAGCCGCCTGGCCTCCTCCGCCCGGCCGGCGTCGGGGGAAACCACCACGGCGTTGTCCGCATACCCCTTTTCCCGGAGGTAGGGGGCGAAAAGGCGCACGGCGGAGAGGTGGTCCACGGGGATGTCAAAAAACCCTTGGATCTGGGGAGCGTGGAGGTCTATAGCGATGACCCGGTGAACCCCCACCCGCTCCAAAAGCCCCGCCACCAACTTGGCGCTCACGGGCTCGCGGCCCTCGGTCTGCTTGTCCTGGCGGGCATAGCCGAAGTAAGGGATGACGGCGTTGATGCGCCCGGCGGAGCTCCGCCTTGCGGCGTCCGCCAAGAGGAGAAGTTCCATGAGGTGCTCGTTCACCGGGGGGCAGGTGGGTTGGATGAGGTAGACGTCGTCCCCCCGGACGCTCTCCAGTAGCCGCACCCGGATCTCCCCGTCGGGGAAGCGGTCCACCAGGGCCTTGCCCAGGGGCACCCCCAAGGCCTCGGCGATCCTCTGGGCCAAGCCCGGGTGGGCGTTTCCCGTGAAGAGGCGGATTTGCATTGGGACCCCCCTTTTAGTATACGAGGGCCCGGGCCAGGAGGCCGAGGCGCCTCGAGGCCTCCCGCAAAAAGGCCTGGAAATCCCCTTCCGCCCCCTCCCCCGCCCCGTCCGTCACCGCCCGCACCAAGGCCATGGGGTGGCGGAAGCGGTAGGCCACCATGAGGGCGGCCGCCCCTTCCATCTCCACGGCGTGGGCCCCGTGGAGGGCGCGAAGCCTTTCCGCCTCCTTCCGGTCCGCCAGAAACCGGTCCCCCGTGGCCACCACCCCCCGCCGCACCGGAAGGCCCAAGGAAAGGGCCGCCACTTCCGCCCGGGCCAAGAGGGCGGGGTCCGAGGGGAAAAAGCGCACCCCCAAGGCGGTCTCCCCCAAAGCCCGGCCAAAGGGGGTGAGGTCCACGTCCCACTGCACCGCCTTCTCGGCCAGGAGGAGGTCCAGGGCCCGCAAGGAAGGGTCCAACGCCCCCGCCACCCCCAGGAAGAAGCTCTCCCTGGGGGCGAAGCGGGTGAGGACGTGGGCCACGGCCATGGCCGCCGCCACCTTGCCCACCCCCGTTTCCGCCACCAGGACGCCCGCGCCCCGGTGTAGGGGAAAAGGGGCCGTTAGGAGGGCTTCCGCCCCCAAGGCCTCCCGGATGGCCCCCGCCTCCTCGGGCTCGGCGGCGAAGAAGGCGATCACCGCTCCTCCAAGGGGACGGTGGGCTGCACCCGAAGCCCCGCCCTAAGCGCCCTTTCCGCCCAAGCCTTGGCCCCTTCCAGGTCGTGGTCCCGGTAGTTGCCGCACTCCCTAAAGCTCACCCCCGGGATGGGCCCTTGGTGGATGAGGACGTCCCTTAGCGCCCGCTCCCAGGCCACCAAAACCCGTTCCTCCTCCAAGGGGCCCTCCACCACCAGGTAAAACCCCGTGCGGCACCCCATGGGGGAGAGGTCAATGACCCCTTCCAGGTGGTCCCGGAGGTACCCAGCCAAAAGGTGCTCCAGGGTGTGGAGGGCGGCGGTGGGGATGGCCTCCCGGTTGGGCTGGGCCAGGCGCAGATCGTACTTTTCCACCCATCCCTTTGCCACCGGCTTCCTTCCGGCTAAACGCACGTACGGGGCCTGGACCTTGGTGTGGTCCAGGGCGAAGCTCTCCACCTCGGCCATGCCTTCATTACACACCACAGGGTAAACTTTAGCCCATGGTCCTGGTTTTGGACTTTGGCTCCCAGTACACGAGGCTTATCGCCCGGAGGCTACGGGAACTCCGGGCCTTCTCCCTCATCCTCCCGGGCACCGCGCCCCTCGAGGAGATCCTCCAGCACAAGCCCCAGGCCCTCATCCTCTCCGGGGGGCCCAAGAGCGTCTTTGACCCCGAAGCCCCCCGCCCCGACCCTCGCCTCTTTGGGCTCGGCCTTCCCATGCTGGGCATCTGCTACGGAATGCAGCTTTTGGCCCAGGAGCTCGGGGGCAAGGTGGAGCGCTCCGGCAAGGCGGAGTACGGCAAAGCCCTCCTCACCCGCTACCAAGGCCCCCTCTTCCGGGGGCTTTCCGGGGAGGTCCAGGTCTGGATGAGCCACCAGGATGCCGTGAGCGAGCTCCCCCCCGGCTGGCGGGTTTCCGCCGCCACCGAGGACAACCCCGTGGCGGCCATGGAAGCCGAGGACGGCAAGCGCTTCGCCGTGCAGTTCCACCCCGAGGTGGCCCACACCCCCAAGGGGATGCAGGTTTTGGAGAACTTTTTGGAGATCGCCGGCGTCCCCCGCAACTGGACCCCGGAACACGTCCTGGAAAGCCTCCTAAAGGAGGTGCGGGAGCGGGTGGGTGGGGAGCGGGTCCTCCTGGCGGTTTCCGGGGGGGTGGACTCCAGCACCCTGGCCCTCCTCCTGGCCAGGGCGGGGGTGGACCACCTGGCGGTCTTCGTGGACCACGGGCTTTTGCGCCTGGGGGAGCGGGAGGAGGTGGAGGGGGCCCTAAGGGCCCTGGGGGTCAACCTCTTGGTGGTGGACGCCAAGGAGCGCTTCCTAAAGGCGCTGAAGGGGGTGGAGGACCCCGAGGAAAAGCGCAAGATCATCGGCCGGGAGTTCGTGGCGGTCTTCTCGGAGGTGGCGCGAACCCATGGGCCCTTCCGCTTCCTCGCCCAAGGCACCCTCTACCCCGACGTTATAGAGTCGGCGGGGGGGCACGGGGCCGCTAAGATCAAGAGCCACCACAACGTGGGCGGGCTTCCCGAGGACCTGGAGTTCGCCCTCCTAGAGCCTTTCCGCCTCCTCTTCAAGGACGAGGTGCGGGAACAGGCCCTCCTCCTGGGCCTACCCGACCCCATCCGCCTGCGCCACCCCTTCCCGGGGCCGGGCCTCGCCGTGCGCATCCTGGGGGAGGTGACGGAGGAGCGCCTGGAGATCCTTAGGCGGGCGGACGACCTCTTCACGAGCCTCCTCAAGGAGTGGGGGCTTTACGATAAGGTGGCCCAGGCCCTGGCGGTCCTCACCCCCCTAAGGAGCGTGGGGGTGGCGGGGGACGAGCGGAGGTACGGCTACGTCTTGGCCCTCCGGGCGGTGACCACGGAGGACTTCATGACCGCGGACTGGGCCAGGCTTCCCTTAGAGTTCTTGGACGAGGTGGCCCGGCGCATCACCCGCCGGGTGCCCGAGGTGGGCCGGGTGGTCTACGACATCACCTCCAAGCCCCCGGCCACCATAGAGTGGGAGTGAGGGGTGGAGCGGGGAGCAAAACCCGGCTAAACTGGGGGCAAGGAGGCAAGCCATGCCCACCTTTATCGTGCTGAGCACCCTCACGGACGACGGCGCGGAGACCCTGGTGAAAAACCCCGAGCGCATCAAGGAGGTGAACCAGGAGCTGGAGCGGGATTTCGGGGTAAAGGTGGTGGCCCAGTACGCCGTCCTTGGCCCCTACGACTTCGTCAACATCGTGGAGGCGGAGGACGCCGCCAGCGTGGCCCGGGCCATGCTCCACCTGGCCTCCCGGGGCAGCGTGAAGACCACCACCCTCCAGGCCATCCCCGTGGCGGAGCTCATCGCCCGGCTCAAATAGTGGACGTCCTGGAAACCTCCGTCTACGCCAAGGATTTGGAAAGGGCCCGGGCCTTCTACGAGGGGGTTTTGGGCCTCCCCTGCTTCCAGTACAAGCCGCCCCGCCACGCCTTCTTCCGGGCCGGGCGGGGGGTCTTCTTGGTGTTCAACCCCGAGGAGACGGAAAAGGACCCCTCCCTACCCCCCCACGGGGCCCGGGGAAGCGTCCACGTGGCCTTTCGGGTGGAAGAAGCGGAGCTTCCCCTCTGGGAAGCGCGCCTGAAGGCCGGGGGCTTCCCCGTCTGGTGGGCCGAGTGGCCCAAGGGCCGAAGCCTCTACACCCGCGACCCCGAGGGCAACCTGGTGGAGCTGGCCCCGGCCGAGATCTGGGGCCTTTAGCCCTCCTGGAGCCAGCGGGCGGCCTCGAGGGCGTAATAGGTGAGGATGCCCTGGGCCCCGCCCCGGCGGATGGCGTAAAGGGTTTCCAAGACCGCCCGCCGCTCATCCAGGTAGCCCTTGAGGGCGGCGGCCTTTAGCATGGCGTACTCCCCGGAAACCTGATAGGCGAAAAGGGGCTTGGCGAAGCGCCCCTTTAAGGCGGCCAGGACGTCCAGGTAGGGCAAAGCGGGCTTCACCATGAGGAGGTCCGCCCCTTCCTGGTCGTCCAGGTCCGCCTCCCGCAGGGCGTCCCAAAGCCCCGCCCTTGGGTCCATCTGGTAGCCGGAGCGGTCGCCGAACTGGGGGGCGCTGGCCGCGGCGTCCCGGAAGGGCCCGTAGAAGGCGGAGGCGTACTTCACCGCGTAGGAGAGGATGGGCACGTGGGAAAACCCTGCCCGGTCCAAGGCCTCCCGGATGGCCCGCACCTGGCCGTCCATCATGGCGCTCGGGGCCACCACGTCCGCCCCCGCCTGGGCCTGGGAAAGGGCGGTCTTGGCCAGAAGCTCCAAGGTGGCGTCGTTGTCCACGTAAAACCCTAAAGGGCCCTCCCGCACCACCCCGCAGTGGCCGTGGCTGGTGTACTCGCAAAGGCAGGTGTCGGCCATGACCAAAAGCTCGGGGAACTCCCCCTTAAGGAGGCGGATGGCCCGCTGCACCACCCCCTCCTCGGCGTAGGCCCCCTGGCCTAAGGGGTCCTTCTCCCCCTCGGGCAGGACGCCGAAGAGGATGACCCCGCCAAGCCCCGCCTTCAGGGCCTCCTCCCCCAGGCGGGGGAGGTCCTTTAGGGGGTGGCGGTGGACGCCAGGCATGGAGGCGATCTCCTCCCGCTCCCCTTCCGCCTTCACGAAGAGGGGAAGGACGAGGTGGCGGGGGGAAAGCTCCACCTCCGCCACCAGGGGGCGCAAAAGGGGCGAACGCAGCCTTCTTGGGCGCTCCATGCCTTCCACTATACTCATAGGGGAGGGACGATGAACCTACAGAAGCTCCTGAAGGAAGCGCAAAAAGCCCAGAAGAAAGCGGCGGAGATCCAAGAGCGCCTGGAAACCATGACCGTGGTGGGCACGGCCCAGGGGCTGGTGGAGGTGGAGGCCAACGGCCACGGCAAGATCCTCGCCGTGCGCCTCAAGCCCGAGGTGCTCACCGCCATCCAGGACGACCTCGAGGCCCTAGAAGACCTCCTCCTGGTGGCCATCCAAGACGCCCAGAAGAAGGCCCAGGAGCTTTCCGAGAAGGAAATGGCCCGGGAGCTTGGGGGCGTGGGCCAGATGCTGGGCAAGCTCTTCTAGATGAAGTACCCCGAAAGCCTCTTAAAGCTTTCCCGGGCCCTCTCCCGCCTTCCCGGCATCGGCCCCAAAACCGCCCAGAAGCTCGCCTTGCACCTGGCCTTCCACCCGGAAGAGGCGGAGGGGCTCCGGGAGGCCCTGGAAGCCATCCGGGGGCTTGGGGTCTGCCGGGTGTGCGGCAACCTGGCGGAGGGGGAGCTTTGCCCCATCTGCCAGGACGAAAGCCGCGACCCTAGCCTCCTCGCCGTGGTGGAAACCGTGGCCGACCTCTTCGCCCTGGAGCGGAGCGGGGAGTTCCCGGGGGTCTACCACGTCCTGGGAGGGGCCCTCAACCCCTTAGAGGGCATCGGCCCCAAGGAGCTCAACCTGGAAACCCTCTGGCCCCGCCTGAAAGGGGTGAAGGAGGTGGTCCTGGCCACCTCCATGACCGTGGAGGGGGAGGCCACGGCCCTCTACCTGGCGGAGGAGCTCAAGCGCCGGGGGGTGAAGGCCACCCGCCTCGCCTACGGCCTGCCCGTGGGCGGGAGCCTGGAGTACGTGGACGAGGTGACCCTGGGCCGGGCCCTGGAGGGAAGGAAGCCCGTGTAGCATGGAGGAACTCTTGCAACGCCTCTTGGACCGGGTGGAAGGGGCCTTCGCCGCGGGGCTCGGCACCTTGGACGGGCTCCTGGTGGAGGGGGTGCGGCGGAAACGGGTGGACCTCGAGGCGGCCATCGCCGAACACGCCGCCCTTTTCCGCCAGGCCAGGGCCGCCTACGCCGCAAGCCTGGGAGCCTCCCGGGTGGAGGAACTCTGGATCGGAGGGCATCCCGTGGTAGGCTATGCCCGGATGGCGCGCGCCCCCAAGGCCCGGGAAGACCTTTTCTTGCTCCTCCTCCTGGAGCCTTCGGCCAACCTCGGCCGGGCCCGGGTGGAGGCCGCCAAGACGGCGGAAAAGCTTTGGGAGGTGGTGGGATGGCCTACCTAGACAGCCTGGCCTCTTTGGGGGTAAAGCGGGCGGTGCTCACCGGGTTGGACGGCCTGGTCATAGAAGCCCTGGGCCGGGGCGCCCCGCCCGCCGAGGTCCTGGCGGCGGAGCTCGCCTCCTTGGTGCGCCACATGGCCCCCTTGGCGGAGGCCCTTTCCGGGGAGGTGCGCCGCTTCACCTTGGCCACCGACACCCAAGAGGTGCTGGCCTTACGGGTGGGGGAGTACATCCTGGGGGCGGTGCTGGAGCGGGGCATGGACCGCAAGGCCATCGGGCAGGAGCTTTCCCGCATCGCCCTCAGGGTGCAAACCCTCTAGGAGGTGAGGGATGCTGGAGGTCCTCAAAGAACTTAAGGAAACCCGGGGGGTGCGGGTGGCCGCCCTCCTGAGCGAGGACGGGTTCGTGGTGGAGGAGGTGCGGGAGGAAGGGGCCCCCGAGGCCAGCGCCCTCGCCGCCCGCTCCGCCACGGTGCTGGGCACCGCCAAGGCGCTGGCCCAGACCCTGGGCCAGGAAGGGGTGGAGGAGGTCATGGTAGAGTACCCGGAAGGGGCCCTTTTGCTCGTGCCGCTTCCCGGCCACCACCTCCTCCTCTTTTTGGACGGCGCCAAAAGCCTCGGCCGGGCGCGGCTCGCCCTGAAACGGGCCCTTCCCAAAATCCAGGAGGCGTTAGCATGAGCGAGCTAAAGCTAGACATCCAGATTGACAAGGACACCGCCCTGGGCCGCTACACCAACCTGGCCCTCATCGCCCACACCAAGAACGAGTTCATCCTGGACTTCGCCCTCCTCCAGCCCCAAGGTGGGGCCATGGTGGTGAGCCGGGTCATCACCAGCCCCCAGCACGCCAAGGCCCTCTTGCGGAGCCTGGCGGAGAACGTGGCCCGCTACGAGGAAACCTTCGGCCCCATCCCCGAGCCGGTGGCGGAAAGCCAAGCTTAAGGGTAAGCGCTTAGGGGCCAGGGCCTCCCCTGGCCCCTTTAGCCTACAGGTTCTCCCGCCACCAGTCCAAATAGGCGCGAAGCCGCGCCAGCCTGCGGTCGGGACGGCCCGAGCGGGAAAGCTCGTGCCCCTCCTCGGGCACCCGGAAGAACCGGGCCTTCACCCCCAGGTGGAAAAGGGCGGTGTACCAGGTCTCCCCCTGGTCAATGGGGCAGCGGTGGTCCGCCTCGGCGTGGACCACCAAGGTGGGGGTCTTCACCCGGTGGACAAGCCGCAAGGGGCTTTTCTCCCAGAGGACCTCGGGCCGCTCCCAGGGCTTGGCGAAAAGCTCCAGGTGGGTGAAGCGGGGGCCGATGTCGCTGCTGCCGAAGAAGCTTAGCCAGTTGGCGATGCTCCGGTCGGTGACCGCCGCCTTAAAGCGCTCCGGGTGGCGGGCGGTGAGCCAGTTCACCATGTACCCGCCGTAACTCCCCCCCGCCACCCCCACCCGGCTAGGGTCCAGGGGAAAACGGGCCAGGACGTGGTCCAAGAAGCCTAAAAGGTCCCGCTCGTCCCGCTCGCCCCAGGCCCCCTCCAACAGGGCGTAGTCCTGGCCGTAGCCCGTGGAGCCCCGGGGGTTGCAGAAGGCCACGGCGTAGCCGTGGGCCCGGAAAAGCTGGAGTTCCAGCATGGGGGCGGCCCCGAAGGCGGTGTGGGGCCCACCGTGGATGTAGAGGATCACGGGGTGCGGCCCCTCCCCTTCCGGCAGGAGCACCCAGCCGGGCACCCGGTGCCCCTCCGGGCTCTCCCAGGCGGTGTAAAGGGGCTCGGCCAGGGGAGGCAGGCCGGGGTTGGGATCGTAGGCGCCCAAGGGCCCCTCGAGGCGGGCCGGGCGGGTCAAGTCCTCGGTGAGGAGGAAGAGGCCCCTTGGGGTGCGGGCGAAGGCCAGGACGCTCCCGGAGGCGGGAAGGGCCTCGGCCCGCCCCTCCAGGTCCACCCGGTAAAGCCGCCCCACCCCCTCCTCCGTGCGCACCAGGTAGACCCCGTCCCCGGCCCACCGGGGCCCCTGGAAGTGGGCGCCGAAGCGGAGGTCGCTGTTGATGGAGTTCAAGAGGCTTCCCATGAAGAGGACCCGGGCCTCGCCCTCCCGGAGGTGGTAAAGCCGGGCCTCCGTCCCCCCGCCCCGCTCAAAGGCGTGGCCCAGGAAGAAAAGCCCCTCAGGGCTCCACTCCAGGCCGAAGATGGGGCCCACCCCCCCGTAGACCTTCCGCAGGCCCCCCTCCCCCAAGAGGAAGAGGGTGTCCCGCCACGCCGCCTGGGCCTGGGCGTCCTCCGGCATCACCAGGTAGAGCCCCTCGGGGGCGAAGACCATCTCCTTGGGGGACGGGTAGCGGTCCAAAAGAAGCCGCTTCTCCCCGTCCTTCAGGAGGTAAAGGGCCACGTTCCCCTCGGGCAGGAGGCCCCGGCCGTCAAACTTAAAGGGCCAGGTCTCGTAAACCCGGGGGCTTCCCGGTTTGGGGGCTTCCTTCAGGGCCAAGAAGGCCACCTCCCCCGAGGGGCCCAGGGCGTAGTCCAAGACCCCGGGGGTTTCCGTGAGCCTTTCCGCCTCACCCCCCCTCAGGTCCAGGCGGAAAAGCTCCTTGCCCTCCCCCACCTTGCGCAGGAAGTAGACGTAAGGATGGGCGTAGCGGGGCTTGGCCGCATCCTCCTGGGTGAGGAAGCGCGCCTCCCCGTCAAAGAGGGCCAAGCGGGAGCGGTAGCGGGGGGGATCGCCCGCCACGATCTCCGTGAGCAAGAAAAGAGGCAGGCCCTCTGGGCCCTCCGTGAGGTCGGAAAGGAAGCGGAGCTGTAAAAGGGTTTCGGGTTCCACGCCCCCATGATACTGACCGGTCAGCCATCCGCCCAGGGGGGGCTTCCGGTAAGCTAGGGCCCATGAAGCGGGATGAGCTCGTGCGCTACCTGGACGGCTACCTGCGGCTCGCCGACTTCCCCCAAGACCCCTCCCTCAACGGCCTGCAGGTGGAGGGGAAGGAGGAGGTGCGCAAGGTGGGGGCGGCGGTGGACGCCGCGGAGGCCACCTTCCAAAAAGCCTTGGAAGAGGGGGTGGACTTCCTCCTGGTGCACCACGGCCTCTTCTGGGGAAAGCCCTTTCCCATCCGCGGGCACCACAGGCGCCGCCTGGCCCTCCTCTTCCAAGGGGGCATCAACCTCTACGCCGCCCACCTTCCCCTGGACGCCCACCCCCAGGTGGGGAACAACTTCGTCCTGGCCCGGGCCCTGGGCCTGGTGGACCTTGCCCCCTACGACGTGGGGGTAGCGGGGCGCTTCCCCTTCCCCACCCCCTTGGTCCAGGTGGCGGACATGCTCGGGCAGCTCACGGGGATGCAGCCCTTGGTCCACCAAGGGGGCAAGGACCGGGTGGAGCGGGTGGTGATCGTTTCGGGGGGAGCGGCGAGCCTGGTGGGCCAGGTGGAGGCGGACCTCTTCATCACCGGGGAGCCCAAACACAGCGCCTTCCACGAAACCTTTGAGCGGGGGCTCAACGTCATCTACGCCGGCCATTACGACACCGAGGTCTTTGGGGTCAAGGCCTTGGCGGCCCACCTGGAGGAGCGCTTTGGCCTGCCCTGGGTGTTCCTGGACCACCCCACGGGGCTCTAGATGGAAGGGGTCTTCCTCACCCTGGAAGGCCTGGACGGGGCGGGCAAGTCCACCCAGGCCAGGCTCCTCGCCGCCTTCTTGGAGGAAAGGGGCCTGAAGGCGCGCCTCACCCGGGAACCCGGGGCGGGGCTTCCCCCCGTGCGGGAGGCCCTCCTCCTTAGAGAAGACCTTTCTCCGGAAGCCGAGTACCTCCTCTTCAGCGCCGACCGGGCGGAGCACGTGCGCAAGGTGATTCTCCCGGCCCTGAAGCGGGGGGAGTGGGTGGTTTCCGACCGCTACCTGGACTCCAGCCTGGCCTACCAGGGCCACGGCCGGGGGCTTCCCCTGGCCTGGCTTTTGGAGGTGGCCCGCCTGGCCACCTTAGGCCTTAGGCCCCGGCGCACCTTCCTCCTGGACCTCCCCCCGGAGGAAGCCCTTAGGCGGGTGAAGGACCCCGACCGCCTGGAGCGGCTCGGCCTTCCCTTCTTCCACCGGGTGCGGGAAGGGTACCTGAGGTTGGCGGAGGCGGAGCCCGAGCGCTTCGTGGTCCTGGACGCCACCAAGCCCCCGGAGGCGGTGCAGGCGGAGATCCAGGCCCACCTCCGCCCCCTTCTGCCATAATGGGCCCATGCGCCTTTTGGCCTTGTTCTTCGGCCTCCTCGCCCTGGCCCAGGGGCTATCCTTCCCCAAAAGCACCCTCTATGTGGAGCAAGGGGGAAGGCGGCACCCCCTCAAGGTGGAGGTGGCGGACACCCCGGAGCGCCAGGCCCAGGGGCTCATGTTCCGCAAGCGCCTGGGAGAGGACGAGGGCATGGTCTTCCTCTTCCCCACCCCCACCGCGGGGGGGTTTTGGATGAAAAACACCCTGATCCCCCTTTCCATCGCCTTCTTTGACCGCCAGGGAGTTATCCTGCGCATCCTGGACATGGAGCCCTGCAAGGCCGACCCCTGCCCCGTCTACTACCCCGGGGTGGTGTACCAAGGGGCGTTGGAGGTGAACCAGGGCTGGTTCGCCCGGCGGGGCCTCACCCCGGGGGCCAAGGTGGGGGGGGAGGCCCTGAAGCTTTGGCCGAGATAGCGTGGACCGCAGCCCCCTCTTTCCCCTGGTGGCCTTCGCCCTCTTGATCCTCCTCTCCGTCTTTTCCTTTTTGGGTTACCTCCTGGCGGCCCGGCGCTTCCAAACCCCGCCCCCGCCCGCCCAGGTGGTGGTGGAAACCCCCACCGGCCGCCACACCCTAAGGGCCCGCCTGGCCCGCACCCCCGAGGCCTGGAACCTGGGCCTGGGCCTGCGGCGGGAGGACCTGGAGGCCCTCCTCTACCTCTTCCCCGAGGCCACGGACGCCCCCTTCTCCACGGAGGGCTACCGCTTCGGGGTGGTGGTGGCCTTTTTGGACGGGGAGGGGCGGGTGCTCAAGGTGGCCAGGCTCCGCCCGGGGGAAACCTACGCCCCCGGCACCGCCTACCGGGGGATTTTGGAGGTGCGGGAAGGGCTTTTGGAGCCCGCCCCGGGGGACCGGGTCCTGCGCTAGGGTTTGGCGCCCCCTTGGAGGCCCCGCAGGTCCAGAAGGAAGTTCCCCGTGCTGGGGACGAAGATGGTCTGGACCCCAGGGGCCAGCTTCTCGGCGAAGGTGAGCTGGACCACCTCGGGGGCGTTCTTGAGGGCCTGGCCCCGGAGGGCGATGGCCTTGGCCTCGCCTTCCGCCCGCAAGATGGCGGCATCCCGCTCGCCCCGGGCCTCAATCACCCGGCGCTCGGCGGCGATCTCCGCCTGTTTGCGGCGGTTGATCTCAATCTGCACCTGTTGCTCGGCGGTCTGCTTCTCCTCTATGACCTTGGCCACCGCCTCGGGGATGCGGATCTCCCGCAGGAGGACGGAGATGAGCTCAATGTGGTACTGGCGGAGGGTTTCCTCGAGGCCCTGCACCACCGAGGTTTCCAAGGCGGTGCGCTGGGTGCTGATGAGCTCGGCGGCGTTGAACTGGCCCACGGCGTCCCGCACCTTGGAGCGCACCTGGGGAACGATGAGGGTTTCCAGGTAGCCGGGCCCCACCTCCTGGTGCAGCCGGGGCGCCCGGTCCTTTAGCACCCGGTACTGCACCGTGACGTCCACGCCGATTTCCAGACCCTCCTTGGAGCGGGCCCGGATGGAGGTGTCGGCCCGCCTTTCCCCCTCGTGGGGGGCGGAAAGGGTCACCTCCTTCACCCGGGTATCGTAGAGGATCACCTGTTGCAGGCCGGGGACCACGAAATGGATGCCCTCGTAAAGGGGCCGCTCCTGCACCCCCCGCAGGATGTTGAAGACCACCCCCACATGCCCCGCCGGAACCACCACGAAGCTGTTGGCCAGGAGAAGCAGAAGGAGCCCCACGCCCACCAAGGGAAGCCCAAACCGCCGCCTAGGGGTGAAGAGCACCCCAAGGCCCAGCAAAAGGAGCGCCAGCGCCGCCAGGTTCAGCATGACCCAAGCATAAAGCCCCGGGGCCATCCCCGGGGCCAGGGGGCGGCTAGGCCTACTCCTTGGCCTCGCTTCCTTCCGACTTGGAAGAAGCGTCCTTCTTGGCGTAGTCCTTCACGTGCCACCCCGAGCCCTTGAAGATGATGGCGGGCGGGGTAATGACCCGCTTGAGGGGCTCCCCCGTTTCCGGGTGGGCCTTCAGGGGCTCGTCGTGGAAGCCCTGTTCAAACTCGTAGTAGTTGCCCGTTTCCAGGCCTTTGTAGACGTAGACCGGCATACCCTACCCTCCTAGGGGGCATTTTGACACTTAACTGCCTTGAGTGTCAAGGGGCCGGGGTGGTACCCTCCCTCCGTGGACAAGCCCGCCCTGCGCCGCTGGGCCCTGGGTGTTTGGAAAACCCTGGACCGCCAAGCCCTCTCCCAAAGGGTGGTGGCCCAGCTCCTCCCCTGGCTTCGGGAAAAGGGGTTCAGGGCCATCCTCCTCTACCACCCCTTGCCCCACGAGCTGGACCTCCTGGCCCTAAGGGAAAAACACTCCGCCCGCTACTACCTGCCCAAGGTGGCGGGGGAGGCGCTTTCCGTGCATCCCTTTGGCCCTTTGGCCCCGGGCCCCTTTGGCCTGTTGGAGCCCACCACGCCCCCCGTGGACCCTGGGGTGCTGGACCTGGTGGTGGTTCCAGGCCTGGCCTTTGACCGGGAAGGCTTCCGCTTGGGGCACGGCAAGGGGTTTTACGACCGCCTCCTGGCAAACCTGGAAGCCACCCGCCTCGGGGTGGTGCCGGAGGCCCTGCTCCTTCCCCGCCTGCCCCGGGACCCATGGGACGTGCCCGTGGGGTACCTGGCCACGGAAAAGGGGGTGTGGCGGGTCACATGACCCCGCTTCCCCTGGCGGGGGTGCTAAACTCGCCCCATGCGGGGGGCCTTGTTGGACCGGGACGGGGTGCTCCTCCTCATGGACGAGGAGGCTCTTTTCAAGAAGGCTTTGGATCTGGCCGCCCAGGGGCCGGGCCTGGAAAAAACCTTGGCGGTGTTGGCCTGGGCCATGCGGGAGATCCTCGAGGCGGTGCGCTGGCTCAAGGTGCGCACCCTGGAAGAGGAGGCCCGCTTCTTCCAAGCCCTGGCCCACAAGGCCGCCAAGGAGCTGGGTCTGCCCCCAGAGCGGCTTAAGGGTCTCCGCTACTACCACTTCATGCGCCAAGCCCCGGGGGCCGAGGCCCTCCTTCAGGACCTGAAGGCGAGGGGGTTCAAGGTGGGCGTGCTCTCCAACACTCTGCCAAGCCTTAGGGAAAGCCTAGCCCACCACGGCCTGGACCGGTACGTGGACGGGTTTTTCGCCTCCTGCGCCCTAGGGGTAGCCAAACCGGACCCCCGGGCTTTTCTCCTGGCGCTGGAGGGCCTGGGCCTCTCCCCAGAGGAAACCCTCTACTTGGACGACGATCCCGAGAACGTGGAAACCGCCCGGAGGCTGGGCCTCCGGGCGGAGGTGTACGCGGCTACAGCACCGGGAGCTCCGCCACGGTGACCACGTCCAACGCCGGGCTTCCCTGGCGGAAAGCGGCCAGACGCCCCACCACCCGCCCCCCGGCCCTAAGGACCATGCGCTCCATGGCCCGCATGGTTTCGCCGCTGGAAACCACGTCGGAAAGAAGGGTCACCTTCTGGTTCAAGAGCTTTTCGGCAAACCGGCGGTCCAACCAAAGCACCTCCCCCACCCCCAGGGTTAGGGTCTGCACCTCCTGGATGATGGGGTCTTCCATGTAGGGACGGCGGCGGCGGCGGGCCACCACGTAGGGCAGGCCCATCTCCTCCGCCAGCACGTGGGTGAGGGGGATGGGGCTCGTTTCCGTGGTGAAGAGGACCTCGGTTTCCTTGGGCACCAAGGGCCTAAGGGCCAAGGCCGCGGCCCGCACCAGTTCCGGGTCCCCCAAAAACTCCACCAAGGGGATGCGCCGCCCTGGTAGGGGCTCAATCAGGGGGACGTGCCGGGTCACGCCGCCGATGCTAATGGGATAGGTTTCCATAAAGCCCTCCTATTCCGGCTTAAAGAGGGGTAGGTGGCCCAGGGCGATAACGTCCTGCCTGGGCGTGCCCTCGGTGAAGACCGCCAGGACCGCCACCACCTGCCCCCCCACGCTCTCAATGAGCTCCCTAAGCCCAGAAAGGGTGGAGCCCGTGGAGACCACGTCGTCCACGATGGCCACCTTCTTCCCCCGAATGAGGGGAACATCGGCCCCGTCCAACACCAGAAGCTGGGGCTTGCCCGTGGTGATGGAGAGCACCTGCCGGCTCACGGGGTTGATCATGTAGGGCTTTTCCGTCTTGCGGGCCACCACGTAGGGCTTCCCCGTGATGCGGGAAAGGGCGTGGGCCAAGGGCACCGCTTTGACCTCCGGGGTGACCAGGGTTTCCACCTCGGGGGGAAGGCGCTTGGCCAGCGCCTCGGCGGCGGCCTCGGTAAGCTCGGTGTCCCCCAAGAGGTTCAAAAGGGCCACGGCCACGTCCGGGCCCACCCGAACGATGGGAAGCTCCCTCTTGACCCCGGCGATCTCCACAGGGTAGGTCCTCACGCCGCCAGTCTATACTCAAAGTATGCTGAACGCCAAGATTGAAACCCTGGGCGTGGACCCCCAAAACGGCAGCGTGGTGGTCCTGCTCAGGACGGAGAACGACAAGCTTCTCCCCATCGTGATAGGTCCCCTCGAGGCCCACCACATCGTGGTGGCCCTGCAGGGGGAAAAACCCCCCCGCCCCCTCACCCCGGACCTCCTCCTGTCCGTGATGGATATGCTCCAGGGAAAGCTCAAGCGGGTGGAGATCACCGACCTAAAAGACGGCACCTTTTACGCCCGGCTCATCCTGGAACACCGGGGGATTGAGCTGGAGGTGGACGCCCGCCCCTCCGACGCCATGGCCTTGGCCCTCCGGGTGGGAGCCCCCATCCTGGTGGCGGAGGAGGTGGTGGAAAAGGCGGGGGTGGAGGAGGCGAGCCTCAAGCCCCACGGGGCGGCAGAAGCGTAGGCGGTGCTTCGGGCCCTCCTCGCCCTTCTTTTCCTCCTCCCGGCGCAAGCAGGGCGGGTGGCGGTCCTCGGCGACTGGGGGGCCGACACCCCGGGAAGGGCCCAGGTGGCGGCCCTTTTGCGGAACGTGCACGGAACACAGCCCCTCCTGGCCCTCCTCACCGTGGGGGACAACTTCTACCCCAGGGGCCGCGTGGTGGAGCGGTTCCTCCAGGACCTCCCCACCCTCCCCCTCTACCCCGCCTTTGGCAACCACGACGCCCCCGCCTTATCTGAGCAGCTCCGCCGCTTCGGGCTCGCCAAACCCTACTACCGCCTGCGCCTTGGGGCCGTGGAGTTCTTCTTCCTTTACACCGAGGCCTCGCTTCGGGAGCAAAGGGCTTGGCTCCAAGAGGCCCTGGCCACCTCCTCCGCCCCTTGGCGGGTGGTGGTCCTGCACCGCCCCCTTTACTCCTCTGGCCTCCACGGGGGAAGCCCTGTGCTGCGGAGTCTGCTGGAACCCCTTCTAAGCCAGGCGGCGGTTCCCTTGGTCCTGACCGGGCACGATCACCACTACGAAAGGCTCCGCGTGGGCTCCACCACCCACCTGGTCCTGGGGGGCGGGGGTGCCCCCCTCTACCCCATCCGGGCGCCCCTTCCCTTTACCCAGTCCTTGGCCGTGGCCCACCACGCCCTGTTCTTGGAAGCCACGGACACCACCCTCGAGGGCCACGTCCTGGACCCGGAGGGACGGGTCCTGGACCGCTTTCTCCTCAGGCGGGGCTCCCCATGACGTGCACGTGCACGTGGAAGACCTCCTGGCCGCCCTTCTCCCCCACGTGCACCTGAACCTTGTAGCCAGGAAGCCCAAGAAGCCGCGCCACCCGGTTGGCGGTGCGGAAAAGGGCCCCAAGCCTCCTTTCCCCCTCTTCGTCATCGGGGTAGTCGGAAAGCTTCTCCACGTGCTCCTTGGGCACCACCAGAACGTGCACCGGGGCCCTGGGCCGGATGTCGTGAAAGGCCACAAACGCCTCGTCCTCGTAAACCCTGCGCGCGGGAAGCTCTCCCCGAATGATGCGGCAAAACACGCAGTCCATGGGAAAAGTCTACCTTAGGGGGAACTCCACAAGCCCCTCCTTCACCCCCACCACCCGGCCCAGGAGGGTGTACCCCTCCACCCCTTCCACCCGGGCCCAAACGGTCTCCCCCGGCCGGGCCGAGCCCGAGAGACGGGCCTCGTAGTAGTCCGGGGTGTGGCCCAGGACCTGCCCACCTTGCAGGCGCTCCACCAAAACCTCCACCTCCTCCCCCAGCTTCGGCCGGATGCGCGCCTCCGCCAGGCGCTCTGCCAAGGCGATGAGCTCCTTGGTGCGGCGCTTGCGCACCTCCGGGGGCACCTGGGGCATGGAGGCGGCTCGGGTCTTGGGACGGGGGGTGTAGGTGAAGGCGTGGACCCGGGTGGGCCTGAGCTCTTCCAGGAAGGCCAGGGTTTCCCGGTGTTCCTCCTCGGTTTCCGTGGGCAGGCCGGCGATCACGTCGGTGGTGAGGGCGAAGCCCGGGATGAGCTCGTAGGCCCTTTGCACCAAACCTCGGTAGTAGGCCTTGTCGTAACGGCGGCCCATGAGCTTAAGGAGTCGGTCCGAACCCGTCTGCAAGGAGAGGTGCAGGTGGGGCCGGACCGCAGGGGCGTAGCGGGCGATGACCCGGAGGAGGTCCTCCCCCGTGTCCTCGGGCTCTATGGAGGAAAGCCGCACCTTAGCCCCCAGGTGGTAGAGGTCCTCCACGAGCCCGGCGATGCCCCTGGGGTGCCCCCGGTAGCTCCCAAGCCGCACCCCGGTGAGGACGATTTCCTTGATGCCCATCCTCAGCAGGGCCTCCGCCTCGGCCAAGGCGTCCTTGTGGTCCCGGTGGCGCTCCTTGCCGCGAAGCCTGGGGATGATGCAGTAGGCGCACCCCACCTGGCAGCCGTCTTGAACCTTCAAAAAGGCCCGCACCCGGCTATTCAGAAGCCCCCTTTCCCCCGCCCCCCAGAACTCGTTGGGGGGGGTGGTGATGGGGTCCGAGGGCAGGCCAAAGTGCTCTAGGATCACCTTGGGAAGCTCCGCCTTGCGGCTATTGGGCACCACGGCATCGGCCCCCAGCTCCCGGATTTGCTCGGGGGCGAGCTCGGCGTAGCACCCCGTGACCACGATGAAGGCCTCGGGATTGGCCCGCCGGGCCCGGCGGATCTCCTTTCTGGCGTCCGCCTCGGCGGTGGTGGTGACGGCGCAGGTGTTGATGACCACGAGGTCGGCCCCTTCCTCCAAGGGCACCACCTGGGGCTCCAAGGCCTTCAGGAAGCCCAAGAGGGCTTCTGTCTCCACCTGGTTGACCTTGCACCCTAAGGTGCGGAAAGCGGCGCGCATCCTTCCCATTCTGCCCGGGGGAAGACCCGGGGTCAACGCGCCAGGGCACGCGGCTTTACTTACAATCGCTCCATAGAGCGGAGCGAGCGGAGCCGGGGAAACCCTGCTATAATGAAACTCGGCGTCTAAACGCCTCAGGAGCGCTATGTCCCAGGTTGTGCCTGTAGAAATCACCGAGGAGCTTAAGCAGAGCTTCATCAACTACGCCATGTCCGTCATCGTGGACCGGGCCCTGCCCGACGTGCGGGACGGGCTCAAGCCGGTCCAGCGGCGGATCCTCTTTGGCGCCTACCAGGAGGGGGTCTTGCCCACCCGCAAGCACGTGAAAAGCGCCAAGATCGTGGGCGAGGTCATGGGCAAGTACCACCCCCACGGGGACGCCGCCATCTACGACGCCCTGGTGCGCTTGGCCCAGCCCTGGAACCTGCGCTACCCCCTGATGGACGGCCAGGGCAACTTCGGCTCCATTGACGGGGACCCCCCGGCCGCCCAGCGCTACACCGAGGCCCGGCTCTCCCACCTGGGGGCGGAGATGCTGGCCGAGATTGACAAGGAAACGGTGGACTTCCGCCCCAACTACGACGGCTCCCTTAAGGAGCCCGAGGTCTTGCCCGCCGCCATCCCCAACCTCCTGGTGAACGGGGCGAGCGGCATCGCCGTGGGCATGGCCACAAGCCTCCCGCCCCACAACCTTTCCGAGGTGGTGGACGCCCTGGTGGCCATGATTGACAACCCAGGGATCACCCTCGAGGAGGTCATGCGCCACCTCCCGGGCCCCGACTTCCCCACGGGGGGGAAGCTTTCCCGCAAAGGGATCAAGGAGGCTTACGCCACCGGCCGGGGAAGCCTGAAGGTGCGGGCTAAAGTGCGGATTGAGGAGAAGGGCCAGCGCCCCATGCTGGTGGTCACGGAGATCCCCTACCAGGTGAACAAGGCGAGCCTCATCGCCCAGATCGCCGCCCTGGTCAAGGCCAAGAAACTGGAGGACATCGTGGCCCTCCGGGACGAGTCCGACCGGCAGGGGCTCAGGATCGCCATTGAGCTCAAGCGGGGCGCAAACCCCCAGGTGGTCCTCAACCAGCTCTACAAGCACACCGCCTTGCAGACCTCCTTCACGGTGAACCTGCTGGCCATCGTCCAGGGGGAGCCCAAGGTCCTTTCCCTCCTCGGCCTCATGCGCCACTACCTGGACCACCGCAAGGAGGTGGTGCGGCGTAGAAGCCTCTTTGACCTGAGGAAGGCCGAGGAAAGGGCCCACGTCCTGGAGGGGCTTCTCATCGCCTTGGACCACATTGACGAGGTCATCGCCCTCATCCGGGGCTCGGAGGACGCGCAAAAGGCCCGCGCCGCCCTCATGGAGCGCTTTGGCCTCACCGAGGTCCAGGCCCAGGCCATCTTGGACATGCGCCTGCAGCGCCTGGTGGCCTTGGAGCGGGAAAAGCTCCAGGAGGAGTACCGGGAGCTCATGGAGGAGATCGCCCGGCTTAAGGCCATCCTCCAGGACGAAACCCGGCTTTGGAGCAAGGTGAAGCAGGATCTCTTCCGGGTCAAGGAAAAGTACGGGGATGCCCGCCGCACCCTCATCACCGAGTTTGAGGAGAACTTCAACCCTGAGGACCTCATTGAGGACGAGCCCATGGTCATCACCCTCACCGCCCAGGGCTTCCTCAAGCGCCTCCCCTTGGAGGCCTACCGGGCCCAGGGCCGGGGGGGCAAGGGCCTGGTGGCGGGGAAGACCAAGGAGGAGGACGAGGCCACCCAGGTCTTCGTGGCCGGGGCCCACGACGACCTCCTCCTCTTCACCAACCGGGGCCGGGTCTACCGCCTCAAGGTCTACGAGCTTCCGGAGCTCGGCCGCCAGGCCCGGGGGGTGCACGTGAAAAGCCTCCTCCCCCTCTCCGAGGAGGAGGAGGTGGCCGCGCTCCTTTCCGTGCGGGGCCTCGAGGGGGAAGGCTACCTGGTCTTTGCCACGGAACGGGGCCTGGTGAAGCGCACCGCCTTAAGGGAGTACCAGAACCTGGGGGCGGCGGGCCTCATCGCCATCCGGCTCCAAGAGGGGGACCGCCTCATCGGCGTGGCCCTTTCCGACCCCGAGGACGAGGCCATCCTGGCCACGGAGGCGGGGCAAGCCATCCGCTTCCCCCTGGGGGAGGTGCGGGCCACGGGGCGGGACAGCCAAGGGGTCACGGGCATCCGCTTTAAGAAGCCCGGGGACCGGGTGGTCTCCCTCCTTGCGGTGAAGCCCGGGGAGATGGTGGACCTCCTGGCGGTGAGCACCCGGGGCTACGGCAAGCGCACCCCCCTTTCCGAGTACCCCCTGCAGGGCCGGGGCGGGGTGGGGGTGATCACCTACGGGGTGAGCGTGCGCACCGGGCGGCTTTCCGCCCTCCTAAAGGTGCGGGGTACGGAGGACCTCCTGGTCCTCTCCAAGAAGGGTCTGGCCATCCGCACCCCGGTGAAGGAGATTCCCCAGTACTCCCGGCCCACCGCCGGGGTCAAGGTGATGAACCTGCCCGAGGACGACGAGGTGGCGAGCGCCTTCGCCGTGGAGGAGGAAAAGTAGATGGAAGAGGTGGTCCTCATCACCGTGCCCACGGAGGAGGTGGCGAAGACCCTGGCCCGGGCCCTGGTGGAGGAGCGCCTGGCCGCTTGCGTGAACATCGTCCCCGGCCTCACCTCCATCTACCGCTGGCAGGGGGAGGTGGTGGAGGACCGGGAGCTCCTCCTCGTGGTGAAGACCACCACCTTCGCCTTCCCTCGGCTGAAGGAGCGGGTGCGCGCCCTCCACCCCTACACGGTGCCCGAGATCATCGCCCTGCCCATCGCCGAGGGGCACGGGCCCTATCTGGAGTGGCTTAGGGAGAACACGGGATGACCCCGGACATGCGGGACTTCCTCCGGGCCCTCCACGCCCAAGGGGCCCGGTTTTTGGTCATCGGGGGCTACGCCCTGGCCTTCTTGGGCCGGCCCCGCTTCACCAAGGACCTGGACCTCTGGGTGGATGGCAAGGAGGCGGGGAAGGTTTTGTCCGCCATCCGGGACTTCTTCGGGGGAGATGACCTCGGCCTCACCCTGGAGGACCTGGCCACCCCGGGGGTCATCCAGCTGGGCTACGCCCCCAACCGGATAGACCTGGTGATCCTGGACGCTCCTTCCTTTGACGAGGCCTTTGCCCGGCGCCTTACCTTTGAAGTGGAGGGTGTGCCGGTTTTCGTGGTCCATCCCGAGGACTTCAAGCACCTCAAGCGGGCCTTTGGCCGTCCCGTGGACCTGAGGGATATAGAGGAGCTAGAGCCATGAGGAAGATCCGCCCATTAGCCCGCCGCTTTCCCCTAAGCGCCCCTCCGGACGACCGGGAGGAGTGGCGGGACGTGCCCCTGGAGGCAAGGCTCCGGGCGGTGTGGGAGATGGCCCTCTTCTGGGCGGAGCTGGCGCGGGAGGAGGCGAGGCGCCAGGGAAAGCCAGCGGAGGTCTCCACGGAGCGCCTCCTGCCCATCGCCCGGAGGCGCCCCCTGCCGCCCCGGTAACCCGGGCGATTTTTGCAACCCAAAGGTTTACAAAATCCCCGGGGGCGTGCTAGCCTGGGGCTGAGGAGGCAACCATGACCCAGGCCCGCGAAACCCTAAGCTTCAAGCCCGGCGAGGTCATCCTCTACCCCGGGGTGCCGGGGCCCAGGGACCGGGTCTACCGGGTCCTCGAGGGCCTGGTGCGCTTGGAAGCGGTGGACGAGGAGGGGAACGCCCTCACCCTGCGCCTGGTGCGCCCGGGCGGCTACTTTGGTGAAGAAGCCCTTTCCGGCACCGAGCGCACTTACTTCGCCGAGGCGGTGACGGAGGTGGCGGTGGAAGCCCTGCCCAAAGAGCCCAGGCCCGAGGAGCTCCTGGACCTGGTGGCCCACCTGGCCCAGGCCCTTGCCGAGTCCTACCGTCGCATAGAGCGCTTGGCCACGCAAAGGCTCAAAAACCGCATGGCCGCCGCTCTTTTGGAGCTGGCGGAAACCCCCTTGGCCCGGGAGGAGGAGGAGGGCCTGGTCCTACGGGCCACCCACGACGAGCTGGCCGCCGCGGTGGGAAGCGTCCGGGAAACCGTGACCAAGGTGATCGGGGAGCTCGCCCGGGAGGGGTACATCCGCTCGGGCTACGGCAAGATCGTCCTCCGGGACGTGAAGGGCCTTAAGGAGCTCGCCCAAAGCCGGGGCGATGGCCGCTGAAAACCGGGAGGCCCGGGCGTAAACCAAAGGCCATGCGCCTCCGCCGGTGTTTTCTCACGGGGCTCATCACCCTTCTTCCCCTCCTCGTCACCCTCTACTTTTTGGGCTAGGTTTACACCTACTCCGGGGGGTACATCCAGGGATTTTTGCGGCTCCCAAATCTGGAGGTGCCCGGGGCCTACCAGCCCCTTCTTCCCTTTTTGGGGCTTTTCTCGCCGCTTTATCCACCTGGTGGGCACCCCGGCGGAAAACCACCTGGGCCGAAGGCTCCTTCACCGGAGCGCTCCCTCCTCGGGCAGAAGGAGGTGAAGTTCAGCCGGGCGGCGGTGATTGAGTACCCTCTCCTCCTGCCGGAGAAACCTTCAGGCCCCTTAACCTCCCTCCCACAAAGGGCGGAGCCCTCCGCCTAAAATGGGGAAAGATGCGCCTTTGGGCTTTTCTCCTCCTTCTCGGCGCGGCTTTGGCCGCCTTGCCCCCCCTCTTGGGCCCCGCTTTGCCCCCGGGGACGGAGCTTAGGCTCCTTTCCCAGGACCTGCGCACCCTCCACGGGGCCTGGCGGGTGGAGGGCAAGCGCCTTCTTCCCCTTTCTCCCCCCGTGCCTCCCAGGTTTGGGCAGGAGGTGCAGCTCCTTCTGGCCCTTCCCGGGGAAAGGCCCAAGGCCTTTCCCGGCGTGGCGGAACGGGGGGATGTCCTTCTCCTTTGGGAAAGGGAGCGGGTGAGCCTCCTCAAGCTTCTCAGGGAGGTTTACGGCCTCACCCCCCCGGAAAGGCTTTGGCCATGAAGCGCATCCTCCTCATTGAGGACGATCCCGAGGTGGCCCGGCTGGTGGAGCTGGAGCTGAAGGAAGCGGGCTTCCAGGTGGAGTGGGCCAAAAACGGCATGGAGGGCCTCATGCGCCACCGGGAGAAGAAGCCCGATTTGGTGGTCTTAGACCTGGGCCTCCCCGATCTGGACGGGGCGGAGGTGGCCCGGCGCATCCGGGCCACGGACGACACCCCCATCCTGGTCCTCACCGCCCAAGACGCCGTGGAGCGCAAGGTGGGCCTGCTTTCCGAGGGAGCGGACGATTACCTGGTAAAGCCCTTCCATCCCGCCGAGCTTTTGGCCCGCATCCAGGTGCAGCTGCGGCACAAGGGGGGAAGCGAGGTCCTGGCGGTGGGGAAGCTGGAGCTTTACCCCAAGCGGCGCCAGGTCTTCTTCGGGGAAACCGAGGTGCGGCTTTCCCCCAAGGAGTTTGACCTCCTCCACCTCCTCATGGGCCGCCCGGGGAGGGTCTTCCCCCGGGAGGAGATAGAGGAGAAGATCTGGGGCCGCCCCTTGGGGCGGGAGTCCAACGTGCTGGACGTGCACGTGGCCAACCTGCGCGCCAAGCTGAGGGAGGTGGGGGCCTACGGCTACCTGCGCACGGTGCGGGGCCTGGGCTACGCCGTGCGCCCGGGCAAAGGGGAAGAGGACGCCTAGGGCTCCCCATGCCGCCCCTATCGTTTCGCCTACGCCTTTTCCTCTCCTTTAGCCTCCTTTGGCTCCTCTTCCTGGTGGGGGCCCTTTATCTGGCGGGCCGGGGGGTGGAGCGGGCCCTGAGGGGCCACCTCGATGCCACCCTCCTCGAGGACGCCAGGAGGGCGGCGGAGGCCTACCGCAAAGGCCAGGCGGGAAGCCTCATCGCCACGGGGGGCGTGTACCTCCACCTGTACGCGGAAGACGGGGAGCCCCTCCTCCTCACCCGGCCCGAGCACCGCCTGCCCCGAGAGGCGCTTAAGGGGGCGGGGGAAACCCCGCGGGTGGCCTTCCAAAAGGGCTTCGCCGCCGCCTGGGTGCGCACGCCCCTCGGGGTCGTCGCCCTCACCCAGGACACCGCCCCCATTGACCTGGCCCTGGCCGCCTTGCGGCGGTCTTTGGTGGAGGCCTTTTTCCTCCTCTTCCCCTTGGGGCTGGGCCTGGTCTACCTCACCGCCCGCCTGGCCACCCGCCCCCTGGAAGCCGCCGCCCGGGAAATCGCCCAACGAAGTCCCGAGCGCCTGGACCCCGTGCCCCTTACCCTTCCCCAGGACGAGTTCGGGCGCATGGTGGAGGCGGTGAACGCCCTCCTAAAGGCCCTCAAGGAGGCCAAGGAAGAGGAGCGGGCCTTTCTGGCCGAGGCGAGCCACGAGCTCCGCACCCCCCTCACGGTGCTCCTGGGTCACCTGGACCGCCTGGCGCGAAACCCCTTGGACGGGGAAGCCCTCGCCACCGCCCGGGCCACGGCGGAAAGGATGCGCCGCCTGGTGGAGGACCTCCTGGCCTTGGCCCGGGGGGAGATGGGCTTTAGCCTCAATCCCCACATCGTGGACCTGAAGGCCTTGGCCCAAGAGGCGGCGAGGGAGTACGGGGTGGCCTTCGGGGGGGAGGAGGCCGAGGTCCTGGGGGACCCTGACCGGCTCTTGCAGATGCTCCGCAACCTCCTTTCCAACGGGGTGCGGGCCGCGGGGAAAGAGGGGGTAAGGGTGCGCCTTCGTCGGGAAGGGGACCAGGCGCTTTTGGAGGTGGAAGACAGCGGCCCCGGCATCCCCGAGGACCTCCTGCCCCACCTCTTCCGGCGCTTCGCCCGGGGGCCCGGGGGGGGCACGGGGCTGGGGCTTGCCATCGCCCAGGCCATCGCCCAGGCCCACGGGGGGGAGATCGCCGTGGAAAGCCGCCCCGGACGCACGGTCTTCCGGGTGCGTCTCCCCCTTCTGGAGGCGGAGGGGTAGCCTTTGGGGTAGAGTAAGGGCAATGGGCGTTCTGGATGAGCTTTATCGGGAAACCATCCTAAAGCACTACCAAAACCCCAAGAACTTCGGGGCCTTGCACCAGGCCACCAAGCGGGCCGGGGGGATGAACCCCTCCTGCGGGGACCAGGTGGAGGTGATGGTCCTCCTGGAGGGGGACACCATCGCCGACATCCGCTTCCAAGGCCAGGGGTGCGCCATTAGCACCGCCAGCGCCTCCATGATGACCGAGGCGGTGAAGGGGAAAAAGGTGGCGGAGGCTTTGGAGCTCTCCCGCAAGTTCCAGGCCATGGTGGTGGAGGGCACTCCTCCCGACCCCGCCCTGGGGGACCTTCTGGCCCTCCAAGGGGTGGCCAAGCTCCCCGCCCGGGTCAAGTGCGCCACCCTGGCCTGGCACGCCCTCGAGGAGGCCTTGCGGTGAGGCGCTACCCCGCCCACAAGGTGACCCCCCTTCTTCTCCGGCACCCCGACCTCATGGAGGCCTGGAAGGAGGCGGCCCGGGAGGGGCGGCTCAGGGCGGAAACCCGGGGCAAGGAGAACTTCGTGGTGGTGGAAGACCCCGCCCTTCAGGCCCGCCTCAAGGCCTTGGGGCTAGAGGGGGAGCCGGTGGAGGCTTCGGGGTAAGCTAGGGGCCATGAGGGGCCTGGTCTTCCTCCACGCCTTTCCCTACAACCCTGGGATGTGGGAAGGGGAGCTTCGCCACTTCCGGGGCCGGCTCCCCGTCCTCGCCCCCCACTACCTGGGCCTGAGCCTGCCCCAGGCGGCGGAAAAGGTCCTCAAGGAAATGGACGAGGCGGGGATGGAGGAGGCGGTTTTCGTGGGGCTTTCCATGGGGGGCTACCTCATCTTTGAGCTTTGGCGAAGGGCCCCCGAGCGTTTCTTGGGCTTCGTCCTGGCGGACACCCGCGCGGGGCCCGACACAGAGGAAGCCAAGCGAAACCGCCACGCCCTGAGGGAGCGGGTGCTCCGGGAAGGGGTGGGCTTTTTGCCCGAGGTCCTTTTGCCGAGCCACTTGGGCCGCGCCACCCAGGCGGAGCGGCCCGAGGTGGTGGCCAGGGCCAAGGAGCTCATCCTCCAGGCCAGCCCCGAGGCGGTGGCGGAAAGCCTAAAGGCCTTGGCCGAGCGCCCCGACTCCACCCCCCTTCTCCCCGGGATGCGCCGCCCCGCCCTGGTCCTGGTGGGAGAGGAGGACACCCTAACCCCCCCGGAGGAGGCCAAACGCCTGGCGCGGGCGCTTCCCGAGGCCCGGGCCCTCATCCTGCCCGAGGCGGGGCACCTGGCCAACCTGGAAAACCCCAAGGCCTTCCGCACCGCTCTTTTGGGCTTCCTGGCGGAAACCTTTTAGCCCTCCGCCTTCGGCTCCCGTCCCATGAGTTCCTGGAGGGCCTTTAAGGGGTCTAGCCCCTCGTAGGCCACCCGGTAGACCGCCTCGGCGATGGGAAGCTCCACCTCCGCTTCCCGCCGCCAGGCCATGAGGGCCTTCACCGCGTACAGCCCCTCCACCACCCCGCGGTCCTCGAGGCGCTCCAAGGCCTCCCCCCGCACCAGCCTTTCCCCCGCCCCCCGGTTGCGGGAGTGCAGGCTATAGGCGGTGGCGAGGAGGTCGCCCAGGCCGGCAAGGCCGTAAAAGGTGGCCTCCTCCCCCCCCTGGGCGGTGCCGAAGCGCACCATCTCCTTGAGGCCCCGGGTAAGGAGGGCGGCCTTGGCGTTGTCCCCAAGTCTAAGCCCGTCCACCATCCCCGCCGCCAGGGCCAGGACGTTTTTGAGCCCCCCGCCCAGCTCCACCCCCCGGAGGTCGGCGCTGGTGTAGACGCGAAAGGTGGGGCTATGGAAGACCTCCTGCGCCCGCCGGGCCAGGGCCTCGGGGCCCGCCGCCACGCTGGCCGTGGGCAGGAAGCGGGCCACCTCCTCGGCGTGGTTGGGTCCGGAAAGGGCGGCCACGGGCCGGCCCGTGAGGGCGGCCACCACCTGGCTCGGGGTGAGGAGCGCCCCCTCCCGGAAGAAGAGTCCCTTGGTGGCGGAAAGGTACCAGGGGGCCTGGGGGAGGTCCCTAAGGGTGTCCAGGGCTTTGGAAGGAAGCGCCACCACGGCGAACTCCGCCCCTGAAAGCGCCTCCTCCGGGTCGTGGGTGGGGTAAAGGTAGGCGGGAAGGGCCACCCCGGGAAGGTATTCCTTGTTCTCCCGGTGCGCCCGCAGGGCCTCGGCGTGCTCCTTCCTGCGGCAAAGGAGCGCCGTGGGGATGCCCTTGCTGGCCAAAAGGACGCCCAAGGCCGTGCCCCAGGCCCCTGCCCCCAAAATGGCCACCTTCATAGGAGAAACCTCACCTCCCAAGCCTCGTACCAGGCGGCGAGGAGCAGGAAGAAAGCCCCCAGGTAAAAGCTAAGGAAAAGCGCCCGCAACCCCTTCCGGTACCCCTCCCCCCGGGCCGTGTGGGCCAGGAGGGCGAGCCCGCCAAAGGTCACCAGAATATAGGCCTGGAGCTCCAAAAGAAGCGTGGGCAGGTGCAGGAGGAAGGTGGGCCCAAGGACGGCCGGGGAGAGGGCGAAGCCGAAGGCGAAGTAGCGGAGGGCGTTGAGGAGCAGGACGGGAAGCCCGAGGAAAAGGGCGGGGACGAGCCCGGTGAGCAGGAGGCCTTGGCTAAAGTTCCAGTGAAAGATGACCCCGGCGAGGACGAGGACCCCTTTCCCCACCGCCTCCTCGAGGCCGATGGCCTCCAGGGCCCCCCCGAAAAGGGCCTGCACCGCCCGGGCCAGCTCGGGCATCCCGTAGGCCAGGAGGCTTCCCAGGGCGAAAAGGCCGTAGAGGAAAAGGTTGGTGAAGAGGTAAAGCCCCCGTTGCGCCCGGAGGAGGGCCAAGGCTTCCAGGAACCAGGCCCGAAAAGGCGAGGGCTGGAGGAGGAGAAAGCCCCAAAAAAGGCTTAGGAGCAAAAACCCCCACCCCGCCGCCGGGGTGAGAAGGTATGGGGGCAAGGCCAGGCCCTGGGGACGGAAGAAGACCCGGCGCACCTCGCCCCCCTCCAGGACCACCACCACCTCCCCCACCTCCTCCCCCAGGGCGGCGGGGAAAAGCACCCGGTTCCCCTCCACCTTGGGGCTTTCCAGGTTCACGGAAAGCCCCTTGGGGGGCGGGGGGAAGAGGGCGTAGCGCTGCAAAAGCCTTGGCGCCTCCCCAGGGGGGGCGCGGAGGATCTCTTCCAGCTTGGGGGAAAGCTTCCCCTCAAGCCACCGGGCCACCGCCTCCCGGGCCGCCTGGGGGCTTGCCGCGGCGAAGGAGAAGGCAAGGGCGAGGGCCAAGAGCCAGCGCACCTAGACCTCCTCCAGGGGGATGCCCTGTTGGCACAGGGGGCAGGCCTCGGGGGGGTACTGGGGCACCTCGAGGCGGGCCAAGGCGCGGAAGGGGACGCCAAAGGCCGCTCGGCCCCCGCTTCGGTCCACGATGGCCCCCACCCCCACGCACACCGCCCCCCGGGCCTCCGCCGCCCGGATGGCCTTCCGCACGCTTTCCCCCGTGGTCACCACGTCCTCCACCGCCAAAAAGCGCTCCCCTGGGTTCAGGGTGAGCCCCTTGCGGATGGTCATACCCCCTAGGCCGTCCTTCTCGGCGAAAAGGGCCCTGGCCCCCAAGGCCCGCGCCACCACGAAGGAAAGGATCACCCCCCCGATGGCGGGGCCCAGGACGAAGTCCACCGTCTCGTCCTCAAAGAGCCGGCCCAAGGCCTCCCCCACCGCCTCGGCGTAGAGGGGGTGTTGCAGGAGGGCCGCCGACTGTAGGAAAAGGGGAGAGTGCATCCCCGAACGCAGGAGGAAGTGCCCTTCCAAAAGGGCCCCCGTCCTCCGGTAAAGCTCCAGGACGTCCATCCCCCCTACTCTACCAGGGCAAGGAGGGCTTCCGCCGCCTTCCTCGCCTCCTCGAGGTCCGGCCTCCCCCCCGGGTAGAAGAGGGCCCGGCTTGCGGCGAGGAGGAGGCCCCTGCCCTTCAAGGGGCTACCCCCTTGGGCCCCGATGCCGGGAAGGAGGAGGGGAGCGGAAGGCGCCACTTCCCGCACCGCCTTCACCGCCTCGGGGTACGTGGCCCCCACCACCATCCCCACCCGGCTCCAAGGGCCTTCCCGCAAGGCCTCCCCTTCCCGGGCCAAGGCCTCCGCCAGGTGGAGGTAAAGGGGCCTTCCCGCCACGGGAAGGCCCTGGAGAAAGCCCGAGCCCGGGTTGGAGGTTTTGGCCAGGACGAAGACCGCACCCCCGCTTTGCCCGGCCGCCCGGAAGAAGGGGGCGAGGGCGTCCAGGCCCAGGTAGGGGTTTGCCGTGAAGGCGCTTCCGGGAAACCGGCGGAGGTAGGCCTCGGCGTAGGCCTCCGCCGTGGAGCCAATATCCCCCCGCTTCCCGTCAAAGATCACGGGCAGGCCCATGACCCGGGCGGCGCTGGCCAGCTCAACGAGGAGGGCCATCCCCTCAGGGCCCAGGGCCTCAAAGAAGGCGAGCTGGAACTTCACCGCCGCCAGGCGCCCCGCCAGGGCCTCAAAGAGCGCCAAGGCGTAGCGGCGCAGGTGGGTGAGGGGCTCGGGCCCGTGGAGGTCCGGCCTTGGGTCCACCCCTAGGACCAAGGGAGGGCGTTCTAGGGCCAGGAGAAAGTCCACGCCTATCACTATAGGCCTTGACGCCGGGCCGCTTGGCCCGTAGAGTACCAGGCGTACCCACGAGGAGGGTGTATGAAAGGACGCATCGGCATCCTAGCTTTAGGCCTCCTGGCGCTGGCCGCCTGCCAGCAACAAGCGAGCCTCGCTCCCCAAGGCCTCAGCACGGGAACCACCTACATCGCCGTGCTGGAGCCCAAGGCCCAAGGGCGCTTCGCCGAGGCCCTGGCCGCCTTGGAACGGGACCACGGCCTCGCCATCCCGGCGGAGGACCGCCTCAAGGCCCTGAGCACCGTGATCCTCCGCAACCTCCCCGAGGCCCAAGCCCGCCGCCTGGCCCAAGACCCCCGGGTCTACGCCCTCACCCCCGACCGGGAGGTGCGCGCCTCCGCCCAAACCGTGCCCTGGGGCGTGGAAAGGATCGGCGCCCCCACCACCACCGCCAAGGGCGGCAACGTCTCCGTCTACGTGCTGGACACCGGCATTAAGGTGGGCCACGAAGACCTGACCAACCTGCGAGGCGGCTACGCCGTGGTGAAGTGTCGTGGCCGGTGCCAGGCCGCCTACGACGACGACAACGGCCACGGCACCCACGTGGCCGGCACCGTGGCGGCGGTGAACAACACCGTGGGGGTCCTTGGAGTGGCGCCCGCCGCCGAGCTTTGGGCGGTCAAGGTGCTCTCCGGCTCCGGCTCAGGCTCCATCAGCGGCATCGTGCAAGGCCTGAACTGGGTCATCGCCCACAACAACGGGGGCAAGCCCAAGGTGGTGAACATGAGCCTAGGCGGCGGCGGCACTGATGACCAAGACGGCCTCTACTGCCCCACCACCCGCTCCCAGGACGCTTTTCACAACGCCATTCAAAAAGCGGTCTGCGACTACCGCATAACCGTGGTGGTGGCCGCCGGCAACGAAGGGGACAACGCCGCCAACCACACCCCCGCCGCCTACGACGAGGTGATCACCGTGAGCGCCACCAACAGCCAGAACGACTGGCCTTCCTGGTCCAACTACGGCCCCGACGTGGACCTGGCGGCGCCCGGCGTTTCCATCCTCTCCACCTGGAACACCTCCACCACCGCCTACAACACCATTAGCGGCACCTCCATGGCCACACCCCATGTGGCGGGGGCCGCCGCTCTGGTCCTTTCCCGCTACCCCAGCTACACCCCCAGCCAGGTGAAGGCGGCCCTCCTGCAAAACGCCGAGAGCACCGCCTCCTGGAGCAACACCTCCGGGCATCCCCACCCCGAGCCCTTCCTGAACGTCCGGGGCTTCTGAAGCCAAGGCCCCTCCCGCATGGGAGGGGCCTAAACAGGAAACCCCCCTAACGGGGGGTTCCTCGCTCCGGCTATAGCGGGGGATCTTGAAAGCGCGAGAACGGGCGTGGTTGCTCCTTAGAAAGGAGGTGATCCAGCCGCACCTTCCGGTACAGCTACCTTGTTAC
>NZ_JAKTNS010000029.1:0-33279 GCF_022760915.1 Thermus thalpophilus
AGATCGTCTAGAGCTCATCCCTCAAGAATACCACCCTTTTACGACAGCCTCTTAGCCGCCTTTCGGGCTAGCCCCGAGGAGGAGCCCCTCCCCCTCTAAAGCCGCCTCCTCCCCCGCCTCCAGGAGGAAGGTGGCGGGGGGCGTTAGGGCCGCTTCCCCTAGCCGCGCCTTCCCCTCCAGGAGGGTGAGGACCAGGCGAGCTTCGGGCCGGAGGAAAAGCCGCCCGCGCAAGGGGTAGCGGAAGAGGTCAAAGAAGGGGGTAGAAAGAAGCCTTTCCCCTCCCTCCACGGGCTCAGGGGGCGCCTGGAGGATGGGGGTGGGCTCCAGGAGGGCCACCTCCAGGGCCTTCTCCAGGTGGAGCTCCCGGGGGCGGCCGTAATCGTAAAGGCGGTAGGTGAGGTCGGAGGGGGTCTGGACCTCGTAGACCCGCACCCCAGGCCCCAGGGCGTGCACGAGGCCCGCGGGGAGGTAGACCACCTGGCCCCTTTCCACCCGCACCCGGTTCAAGACCTCGTCCAGGGTGCCCGCCCGCGCCCGTGCTTCCACCTCCTCCCGGGTCACGGGGCGGGAAAACCCGTGGACGATCTCCCCCGGGGAGAGCACGTACCAGGCCTCGTACTTGCCGGGCCTTCCCTCCACCCTAAGGGCGTAGGCGTGGGGTGGATGGACCTGGACGGAAAGCCAGTCCCTGGGGTCCAAAAGCTTCACCAAAAGGGGGTGCTCGCAAAGCCAGACCTCGCCGATCCCCGGGCCAAATCCCAAGGCGCTTCCTCCCCAGATGCGGGCCACGGGCTTGGGCGGGCAGGGCCGCATGGGGGTTAGCATAAAGGGTATGCGCGACCTGGACCGCGAGGAAACCTATCTGGTGGACCGCCAGGGGTTGGCCCTGGAGCTTAGGGACTTGGTGGGCTCCGGGCCCGTTCCCCAGGAGGCCTACCCCGCCCCCCACGCCGCCCTGGCCTACGGGGAGGCCCATTTCGCCGCCAGAGCCTTGGGCCTTCCCGACTGGACGGAAACGGGCACCCTCTTCCTCCTGGAAGGGGGCTACGACCTGGGGGAGGCGGCGGCCATGGGGGTGTTGGCGGAATCGGGGCGGGTTAGGGTGGTGCGGGTGGGCTTCCGCGCCGGGGTGGACGTGCACCTGCCCCCAAGCCCCTTGAGCCCTTACCGCTACCTGCGCTTCCTCCTTTTGGCCACGGGGGAGGAGGCGGCCCTAAAGGAGGTGGACGAGGCCCTGGTCCAAGAAAGGCGCCGCCTCACCCCCGAGATCCCCCTGGAGGAAAACCCCGCCAAGTTCCTGGCCTACACCCTCCTGGAGCGGCTTCCCCTCTTCTATAGCCCCTTCTTCCGCCCCCTGGAGGAAGCGGCGCAAAGCCTTTTCGCCCGCATCGGCAAAAGCCTCTCCCTCACCCCTCCCTTTAGCGCCCTGGAGTTCTTCCTCACCGGCCTCGAGGCCCGCCACGAGCAGGGGGACCCCTTGGCGGCGGTGCTCCTCGGGGGAGGGGAGGCGGCCGGGCTCGCCAAGGAGATCCTGGAAACCCGGGTGGACGCCATCGCCGAGGTGCCGCCCCCGGAAGGAAGCCGCCTGGCCCAGACCATGGCCCTTTGGTACCGCCTGGCCTGGACCGCCTACTACCTCGCCCTCCTCTACGGGGCCGACCCCTCGGATGGGGAGGTCCTGGAACGGCTTCGGGAGATCACCTGATGGAGGTGCCGCCTTTCCCCAGGCCGGAGAGCCCAAAGGCGGCCCTGGCCCTGCAACGGGCCCTCGCTAAACGGGTGGTCCTCTCCGGAAGCCTGGAGGGCAAGAGGCTCCTCGCCGCCTTGGACGCCTCCCACAAACGGGGCAAGCCCCTGGTGGCCGTGGCCCTCCTCTATCACCTGGAAAAAGGGCCCCTTTTCGTGGGCCAGGCCCGGGTCCCAGAAGAAGCGCTATTCCCCTACGTGCCCGGCCTCCTCTCCTTCCGTGAGGCCCCCGCTTACCTGGAGGCCCTAAAAACCCTCCCCGAGGCCCCCGAGGTCCTCCTGGTGGATGGGCAGGGGATCGCCCACCCCCGGGGCCTGGGCATCGCCAGCCACCTGGGGGTCCACCTGGACCTGCCTAGCGTGGGCGTGGCCAAAAGCCTCCTCTTTGGTCGCCCGGAGGGCCCCCTTCCCCAGGAAGCGGGAAGCGCCGTGCGCCTCCTTTCCCCCGAGGGCCGCCCCATCGGCTACGCCTACCGGAGCCGCACCGGGGTCAAGCCCCTCTACGTCTCTCCCGGCCACCGCGTGGGCCTGGAGGAAGCGCTCGCCTTCGTGAAGCGCCTGCCCACCCGCTTCCGCCTGCCCGAGCCCCTGCGCCTCGCCCACCTGGAGGCGGGCCGGGCCCTAGCCGCCTTAGACTAAGACCCCGTGGAAGCCGCAAAGCCCAACCCCGTCTACCGGGCCGCCTGGTACGTGGCCCGTTTCCTCCTGCACGCTCTCTTCGGCTACCGGGTGGAGGGCGCGGAAAACGTGCCCCAGGAAGGCCCGGTGATCCTGGCCGCCAACCACCTCTCCATCCTGGACCCCATCGCCATCGGGGCCGGGGTGCGGCGCCCCGTGAGCTTCCTGGCCCGGGCCGACGTCTTCCGGCTCCCCCTGCTCGCCTGGCTCCTCCCCCGGCTCTACGCCATCCCCGTGGAACGGGGGCAAAGCGACCTCTCCGCCATCAAAAGCGCCCTCCGCGCCCTGGAAAGGGGCATGGCCTTCGGCATCTTCCCCGAGGGCACCCGAAGCCGCACCGGCAAGCTCCAGCCCTTCAAGACCGGGGTGGCGGCCATCGCCCTACGCACGGGAAGCCCCGTGGTGCCCGTGGCGGTCATCGGCACGGACAAGGCCTGGCCCGTGGGCCGCAAGCTCTTCCGCCTGCGCCGCCCCATCCGGGTGGTCTACGGCAAGCCCATCCTCGTTCCAAGGGCGGAGCGGATTTCCCGTCAGGAGCTTGAAAACCTCACCCGGGAAATAGAGGCCAAGGTACGGGAACTTCTCCCCCCCGAGTACCGCTAGAGCCAATGCTTCCGTTATCACACATTGCTATATATAGCGGTAGAAATAGGTCAGGCTATTGCGCCCAAGCTTTGAGGCGTGATATAGTCCCTGCGGAAGGGAAAAGAGGAAGGAGGTGAAGAATGGCAGCAAAGAAAACGGTGACCAAAGCGGATCTGGTGGACCAGGTGGCCTCCGCCACGGGCCTCAAGAAGAAGGACGTGAAGGCGGCGGTGGACGCCTTTTTTGCCAAGGTGGAAGAGGCCCTCTCCGCCGGCAACAAGGTGCAGCTCACCGGCTTCGGCACCTTTGAGGTGCGCAAGCGGAAGGCCCGCACCGGCGTGAAGCCCGGCACGAAGGAGAAGATCAAGATCCCCGCAACCCAGTACCCCGCCTTCAAGCCAGGGAAGGCCCTCAAGGAGAAGGTCAAGAAGTAGGTATTCCCTTCCCCCAGGGGGCAAAGGCCCCCTGGGTTTATCCTTTAGGCCCCGCCCAAAGCCCCGCCCGGCTTGATCTTGGGCACCACCCTGGGGGCCTCCTTTTCCTCCCGTTCCTGGGGCTTCTCCTCCTCCAGGGGCAGGCCCTCCACCACCTTTTGGAACTCCTCCGCTGTCAAGGTTTCCCGTTCCAAAAGAGTTTCCGCCACCCGCTCCAAGACCTCGCGCTTCTCCGCCAAAAGCCGCTTCACCCGGGCGTACTGCTCCTCAATGAGGCGCCGCACCGCCTCGTCAATGCGCTTGGCGGTTTCCTCGGAGTACTGGCGCACGTCGTACCCCCCGAGGTAGGTGTCCTCCCGCACGGCGTAGGCCACAGGGCCGAACTCGGGGTGCATGCCCCATTCCGTAATCATGCGCCGGGCCAGCTCCGTGGCCTGACGGAAATCGTTCTCCGCCCCCGTGGTCACGTCCTCAAACACCAGCTCCTCCGCCGCCCGCCCCGCCAGGGCCACGGCGATCTGGTCCAGAAGCCGCTTCCTGGACCAGTGGAGCATGTCCTCGCGCCGGGGCATCATGAAGCCCAAAGCCCGCCCCCGGGGAACGATGGTCACCTTGTGCACCCCGTCGGCGTGCTCCAGGAAGTGGGCGGCCAAGGCGTGCCCCGCCTCGTGGTAGGCGGTGATCTGCCGGTCCCGGGGCGTGAGGACCAGGCTCTTCTTGGCCGGGCCCATCATCACCCGGTCCGCCGCCTCCTCCAGGTCCTTCATGGTGATCTTCTTCCGCCCCTCCCGGGCGGCGAGCAAGGCGGCCTCGTTTAAGAGGTTCTCCAGGTCCGCCCCCACGAAGCCGGGGGTGCGCTTGGCCAAAAGGGCCAGGTCCACGTCCTCCGCCAAGGGCTTGCCCCGGGCGTGGATGCGCAGGATCTGCTCCCTTCCCTTCACGTCCGGGGCGTCAATGGCCACCTGGCGGTCAAAGCGGCCCGGGCGCAACAGGGCGGGGTCTAGGACGTCGGGGCGGTTGGTGGCCGCCATGACGATGATGGTGGAGTCCTTCTCAAAGCCGTCCATCTCCACCAGGAGTTGGTTCAGGGTCTGCTCCCGCTCATCGTTCCCGCCCCCAACCCCGGCTCCCCGCCTCCGGCCCACGGCGTCAATCTCGTCAATGAAGACGATGCAGGGGGCGTGGCGCTTGGCGGTTTCAAAGAGGTCCCGCACCCGGGCCGCCCCCACCCCCACGAACATCTCCACGAAGTCGGACCCCGAGGCGGTGATGAAGGGCACCTTGGCCTCCCCCGCCACCGCCCGGGCGATGTGGGTCTTCCCCACCCCGGGAGGGCCCACCAGGAGCACCCCCTTGGGGATGCGGGCCCCCATCTCGTGGAAGCGGGCGGGGTTTTTCAAGAACTCCACGATCTCCTTGAGCTCTTCCTTGGCCTCCTCCGCCCCCGCCACGTCCTTGAACGTCACCTTGGGGGCCTCGGTGAGGACCTTAGCCCGGCTTTTGGTGAAGCTAAAGGCGGAGTCGGAAGGCCCGGCCCTCCCCGTGCGGGAAAAGTAGAAAAGCGCCCCGATGAGAAGGCCCACCAACAGAAGGGGCCAGAGGAAGCCCAAGGGGCTTTGCCCCTGGGGAGGCTCCACCCGCACGCTCACCCCCCGCCGGGTCCAGGACTCAAGGGTGGCGTTGTCGGGGGGGCTGGCGGCGTAAGTGGTGAAGGAGGAGCCGTCCACCAAGGTGCCCTGGATGCGGGTGTCCCCGGCCCGCACCACCACCTCCTTGACCCGGCCCGCCTGCAGGTCCTCGAGGAAGGTGGTGTAGTTCACCGCTCCCCCGCCACTTCCCACCGTACCCGCCAGGCTAAAGGCCCAGGCCAAAAGGAGAAGGCCCAGAACGAAAACCAAGAAGTTCAACGGAAGCCGGGACATGTCTTCTCCTAGGGTACACGCAAGGCCGGGCTTCAGGGTAGCCCGCGGCACCATGATATTATCTTGCTCAAGTCTCTTGACTAATCCATATGGGGCCCTTTATGCTTAGGGTTGAGAGGTGAAGTATGGCTAAGGCAGTGGGCATTGACCTGGGCACCACCAACAGCGTGATCGCCGTGATGGAAGGCGGCAAGCCCGTGGTGCTGGAAAACGCGGAGGGGGAGCGGGTCACCCCCAGCGTGGTGGCCTTCCGGGACGGGGAGATCCTGGTGGGCCGCATGGCCAAGCGCCAGGCGGTTTTGAACCCGGAAGGGACGATCTTTGAGATCAAGCGCTTCATCGGCCGCCGCTGGGAGGAGGTGCAGGAAGAGGCCAAGCGGGTCCCCTACAAGGTGGTCCCGGGGCCCGACGGCGGCGTGCGGGTGGAGGTGAAGGGCAAGCTCTACACCCCCGAGGAGATCAGCGCCATGGTCCTCCGCAAGCTGGTGGAGGACGCTTCCAAGAAACTCGGGGAAAGGATCACCAAGGCGGTGATCACCGTGCCCGCCTACTTCAACAACGCCCAGCGGGAGGCCACGGCCAACGCCGGGCGCATCGCAGGCCTGGAGGTCCTGCGCATCATCAACGAGCCCACCGCCGCCGCTTTGGCCTACGGCCTGGACAAGAAGGGGAACGAAACCGTCCTGGTCTTTGACCTGGGGGGCGGCACCTTTGACGTCACCATCCTGGAGATCGGGGAAGGCGTCTTTGAGGTGAAGGCCACCTCCGGGGACACCCACCTGGGCGGCAGCGACATGGACCACGCCATCGTCAACTGGGTGGCGGAGGAGTTCAAGCGGGAGTACGGGGTGGACCTCCGGGCGGACCGCCAAGCCCTGCAGCGCCTCATTGAGGCGGCGGAGAAGGCCAAGATTGAGCTCTCCAGCATGACGGAGACCACCATCAGCCTCCCCTTCATCGCCCTGGACCCCGCCACCAAGACCCCCCTGCACCTGGAGAAGAAGCTCACCCGGGCCAAGTTTGAGGAGCTCATTGAGCCCCTCCTGAAGCGCCTGCGGGGCCCGGTGGAGCAGGCCCTGAAGGACGCCGGCCTTTCCCCCAGCCAGATTGACGAGGTAATCCTGGTGGGTGGCGCCACCCGGGTGCCCGCGGTGCAGCGGGTGGTGAAGGAGCTTTTGGGCAAGGAGCCCAACCGCTCCGTGAACCCCGACGAGGTGGTGGCCATGGGGGCCGCCATCCAGGCCGGGGTCCTCATGGGCGAGGTGCGGGACGTGGTCCTCCTGGACGTCACCCCCCTCTCCCTGGGCGTGGAGACCAAGGGCGGGGTGATGACCGTCCTCATCCCCCGGAACACCACCATCCCCACCCGCAAGTGCGAGATCTTCACCACCGCCGAGCACAACCAAACGGCGGTGGAGATCCACGTCCTCCAGGGCGAGCGCCCCATGGCCGCCGACAACAAGAGCCTGGGCCGCTTCCGCCTCGAGGGCATCCCCCCCATGCCCGCTGGGGTGCCCCAGATTGAGGTCTGCTTTGACATAGACGCCAACGGCATCCTCCATGTGACCGCCCGGGAGAAGTCCACGGGCAAGGAGGCCTCCATCACCATCCAGAACACCACCACCCTCTCCGAGGAGGAGATCCAAAGGATGATTGAGGAGGCGAAGCGCCACGCCGAGGAGGACCGGCGCCGCAAGGAGCACGCCGAGCTCAAGAACACCCTGGACTCCGCCCGCATCCAAGCGGAAAGAGTCCTCTCGGAGAAGCAAGGCACCCCCGAGGCCAAGGCCCGCCTCGAGGCCGCCATCCAAAAGGCCAAGGAGCTGGTGGAACGGGATGCCCCAGACCCCGAGCTCAAGGCGGCCACGGAGGAGCTCTTGCGGGCGGTGGAGGCCTACGAGAAGGGGGCCACGGCAAGCGGCAAGGGGCCCGACGACGTGATTGACGCCGAGTACAAGCCGGCCGACTAAGACCAAGCCGTAAGGGGCCCCGCCCCCAGGGGCGGGGCCCGGCACCCCAGGAGGCAGGATGGAGAAGGAACGGAACGAGAACACCTTGGAGCGCGACCTCCAGGCGGTGGAGAAGGAGGCCCTGGCCCTGGAGGAGAAGCTCCAAGCCGCCGAGGAGGAGCTCAAGCGCTTCAAAGACCAGTACCTGCGCCTCCTCGCCGACTTTGACAACTACCGCAAGCGCATGGAGGAGGAGCTCAGGCTTCGGGAGCGGGAGGGGGTTTTAAAGGCGGTGCGGGCCCTGCTCCCGGTGCTGGACGACCTGGAGCGGGCCTTGGAGTTCGCCGAGGCCAGGCCGGAAAGCATCCTCCAAGGGGTCAAGGCGGTGCGGGAAGGCTTCTTCCGCATCCTGGCCGGGCTTGGGGTGGAGGAGGTGCCGGGGGAAGGCCAGGCCTTTGACCCCCGCTACCACGAGGCCATCGGCCTCCTGCCCGGGGAGCCCGGCAAGGTGGCCCGGGTCTTCCAGCGGGGCTTCCGGCTGGGAGAGGCCCTGGTGCGCCCGGCCCGGGTGGCGGTGGGCGAGGAGAAGAGCCCTGAGGAAGAGGGCGTGGAGTAGACCATGAAGGACTACTACGCCATCCTCGGCGTCCCCAAAAACGCCACGCAGGAGGAGATCAAAAGGGCCTACAAGCGCCTGGCCCGCCAGTACCACCCCGACGTCAACAAAAGCCCCGAGGCGGAGGAGAGGTTCAAGGAGATCAACGAGGCCTACGCCGTCCTCTCCGACCCGGAGAAACGCAAGCTCTACGACACCTACGGCACCGCCACGCCCCCGCCCCCCCCGCCCCCCGGCGGCTACGACTTCTCCGGCTTTGACGTGGAGGACTTCTCCGATTTCTTCCAAGAGCTCTTCGGCGGCGGGCTCTTCGGCCGCCGGGGCCGCAGGCGGGGCCGGGACGTGCGGGCCGAGCTTCCCCTCACCCTGGAGGAGGCCTTCCACGGCGGGGAAAGGGTCTTGGAGGTGGGGGGCCGCCGGGTTTCCGTGCGCATCCCCCCCGGGGTGCAGGAGGGGATCGTGATCCGGGTGCCCGGCATGGGCGGGCCTGGGGAGCCCCCGGGGGACCTCCTCCTCCAGGTGCGCCTCCTCCCCCACCCCACCTTCCGCCTTGAGGGGAACGACCTCTACGCCACCCTGGACGTCCCCGCCCCCATCGCCGTGGTGGGGGGCAAGGTGCGGGCGCAGACCCTCGAGGGCCCGGTGGAGGTCACCATCCCCCCAAGGACCCAGGCGGGCCGGAAGCTAAGGCTAAGGGGCAAGGGCTTCCCGGGGCCCTCGGGCAGGGGGGATTTGTACCTGGAGGTGCGCCTCACCATCCCCGAGCGCTTAAGCCCCGAGGAGGAAGCCCTTTGGAAGAAGCTAGCGGAGGCCTACTATGCTCGTGCGTAGCGAGTGGCTTTCCCTGGAGGCCCTGGCGGAGTACGGCCTTTCCGCAAGCGCCGTGCGTGCCTACGTGGAGATCGGCTTCGTGGAGCCCCTGGAGGTGGCGGGCACCTGGTACTTCCGGCGGGAGGACCTCCGCCGCATGGCCAAGGCGGAGCGCATCCGCAAGGACCTCGGGGCCAACCTCATCGGGGCCGCCTTGGTGGTGGAGATCCTAGAGGGGCGCTAGGCTCCCCGGGACATCCTTACCCTCCTTTTCTGCTAAACTCCAGACAAGGCGTTCCTTCCCCTCCCCTTCCCTGACGCTGGCCCATCCGGTTTTGGCTTTTACTTCTCAACTTCCTTGACAATGCATATGTCAAGTGATATGCTTAGGGTAGCAGGAGGCAAGGGGTATGAACCTGGAACGCTGGACGCAAGCCGCCCGCGAAGCCCTGGCCCAGGCGCAGGTCCTGGCCCGGGAGATGAAGCACCAGGCCATTGACCTGCCCCACCTCTGGGTGGTCCTGCTCAAGGACCCCAAGGGCCTCGCCTGGCGCCTACTGGAGAAGGCGGGGGCCGACCCCAAAGCCCTTAAGGAACTCCAGGAAAAGGAGCTCGCCCGGCTGCCCAAGGTGGAGGGGGCGGAAGGGGGGCAGTACCTCACGAGCCGCCTCTCCGGGGCCTTTAACCGGGCCGAGGCCCTGATGGAGGAGCTCAAGGACCGCTTCGTGGCCCTGGACACCCTGGTCCTGGCCTTGAGCGAGGCCACCCCCGGGCTTCCGGGCTTAGAACCCCTGAAGAAAGCCCTGCAAGAGCTAAGAGGAGGGAAAACCGTGCAGACGGAACACGCGGAAAGCACCTACAACGCCTTGGAGCAGTACGGCATTGACCTGACCCAGATGGCCGCCGAGGGGAAGCTGGACCCCGTGATCGGCCGGGACGAGGAGATCCGCCGGGTGATCCAGATCCTCCTCCGGCGCACCAAGAACAACCCCGTGCTCATCGGTGAGCCTGGGGTGGGGAAGACCGCCATCGTGGAGGGCTTGGCCCAGCGTATCGTGAAGGGCGACGTGCCGGAGGGCCTCAAGGGCAAGCGCATCATCTCCTTGCAGATGGGCTCCCTCCTGGCCGGGGCCAAGTACCGGGGCGAGTTTGAGGAGCGCCTGAAGGCGGTGATCCAGGAGGTGGTGCAGTCCCAAGGGGAGATCATCCTCTTTATTGACGAGCTCCACACCGTGGTGGGGGCGGGCAAGGCGGAAGGCGCCGTGGACGCCGGGAACATGCTTAAGCCCGCCCTGGCCCGGGGGGAGCTCAGGCTCATCGGGGCCACCACCTTGGACGAGTACCGGGAGATTGAAAAGGACCCCGCCCTGGAGCGCCGCTTCCAGCCCGTCTACGTGGACGAGCCCAGTGTGGAGGACACCATCTCCATCCTCCGGGGCATCAAGGAGAAGTACGAGGTCCACCACGGGGTGCGCATCTCCGACCCCGCCATCGTGGCGGCGGCGGTCCTCTCCCACCGCTACATCCCGGAAAGGCGCCTCCCCGACAAGGCCATTGACCTCATTGACGAGGCGGCGGCGAGGCTCCGCATGGCCTTGGAAAGCGCCCCCGAGGAGATTGACGCCCTGGAGCGGAAAAAGCTCCAGCTGGAGATAGAACGGGAGGCCCTCAAGAAGGAAAAGGACCCGGACTCCCAAGAGCGGCTTAAGGCCATTGAGGCGGAGATCGCCGAGCTTACCAAGGAGATAGAGAAGCTCCGGGCGGAGTGGGAGGCGGAGCGGGAAATCCTGAAGAAGCTCCGCGAGGCCCAGCAGCGCCTGGACGAGGTGCGGCGCCAAATTGAGCTGGCCGAGCGGCAGTACGACCTGAACCGGGCGGCGGAGTTGCGCTACGGGGAGCTGCCCCGCCTCGAGGCCGAGGTGGAGGCGCTTTCCGAGAAGCTTCGGGGAGCGAAGTTCGTACGCCTGGAGGTCACCGAGGAGGACATCGCCGAGATCGTCTCCCGCTGGACCGGGATCCCCGTTTCCCGGCTTTTGGAAGGGGAGCGGGAGAAGCTTTTGCGCCTGGAGGAGGAGCTCCACAAGCGGGTGGTGGGCCAGGACGAGGCCATTCAGGCGGTGGCCGACGCCATCCGCCGGGCCCGGGCCGGGCTCAAGGACCCCAACCGCCCCATCGGGAGCTTCCTTTTCCTGGGGCCCACCGGGGTGGGCAAGACGGAGCTGGCCAAGACCCTGGCCGCCACCCTCTTTGACACCGAGGAGGCCATGGTGCGCATTGACATGACCGAGTACATGGAAAAGCACGCCGTCTCCCGCCTCATCGGGGCCCCGCCCGGCTACGTGGGCTACGAGGAGGGTGGCCAGCTCACCGAGGCGGTGCGGCGCCGCCCCTACACCGTCATCCTCTTTGACGAGATTGAAAAGGCCCACCCCGACGTCTTCAACATCCTCCTGCAGATCCTGGACGACGGCCGCCTCACGGACAGCCACGGGCGCACCGTGGACTTCCGCAACACCGTCATCATCCTCACCTCCAACCTGGGAAGCCCCTTGATCCTGGAGGGCATCCAGAAGGGCCTGCCCTACGAACGGATCCGGGAGGAGGTCTTCGCCGTCTTGCAGAAGCACTTCCGCCCCGAGTTCCTGAACCGCCTGGACGAGATCGTGGTCTTCCGGCCCCTCTCCCGGGAGCAGATCCGCCAGATCGTGGAGATCCAGCTCGGGAACCTCCGGGCCCGGCTTGCGGAAAAGCGCATCAGCCTGGAGCTCACCGAGACGGCCAAGGACTTCCTGGCGGAAAGGGGCTACGACCCCGTCTTCGGGGCCAGGCCCTTGAAGCGGGTAATCCAGCGGGAGCTGGAAACCCCATTGGCCAAGAAGATCCTGGCCGGGGAGGTGAGGGAAGGGGACCGGGTGCTGGTGGACGCCACGCCCCAGGGCCTGGTGTTCCAAACCGCCCTCCGGGTGGAGGCCTAAAGGAGGTGGGGCATGGAGGTGCTGGAGGTGCTCCGGCGGGCCTACCAAGACGAGCTCCTGGACGCCCTGCGGGCGGAGCGGGCGGCGGAAGGGGTGCCTTACCCCCACGTCCGGGCCCTCCTCCAGGAGGTGGCTGCCCGGGAACGGGCCCACGCCGAGGCCATCGCCGAGGCCCTAAGGAAGCGGGGGGCTTCCCTGCCCCCCGCCCCCAAGGCCGGGGAGGAAGGTTGGGAAGCCATGCTCCGCCTCCTCTCCGAAGAGGGGTTTGACCGGGCCTACTACCTGGAAAGCACCTTTCCCGACCCCGAGCTGGAAGCCCTCTTCACCCGGCTCGGCCAGGAGGAAAAGCTGAACCAGGAGGCGGTGCGGAAAGCGGTGGTGCTAATTGGAGGTAACGTATGATCACCAAAGCGGAGATCCAAAGGCTGCGCGAGGCCATTGGCGAGGCGCACGGTCCCGTGCTCTCCTTGTACCTGGACGTGAACCCGGCCAAGCCGGAAAACGCCTCCCGGGCCTACGCCCTAAGGGCCAAGGACGCCATGAAAGCCCTGAAGGTGCCGGAGGCCCTGGCGGAAAAGGTCTTGGGGGTCCTGAAGAACCAGGTGCTGGAGGCCAAGACGGCGGTCTTCTTCGCCGGGGACGACGTCTTTGAGGTCCTCCTCCTCCAGGTGGAGCTTCCCCTGGTGAGCGGGGTGAAAACCCAGTTCCTGGACGAAAAGGAAAGCCGCCTGCTCACCAACGGGGCCTTGGCCCATTACGGCGCCCCCTTCCTCCTCCCCCTGGTCTACGCCCTGGACGAGTACGAGCGCTACGGCGTGGTCTACGTGGACCAGGAGCGCTGGCGGGTCTTTGACGTCTTCCTGGGGGAGATAGAAGAGGTCCATGACGCCTTCTTGGCCCTGGACACCGAGGCTTGGCGCCGCCTCAGCTTGGACGCCCCGGGCCGCCGCTTCAACCTGGCGGGCATCTCCCGGGGCGGGGCGGGACAGGACCTCTTCGCCAAGCGCCTCGAGGCCTGGGAGGAGCGCTTTTACAAGACCTTGGCCCATGAGCTGGAAAAGCTCGTGGAGGCCCGGGGCTTCACCCGCCTCGTCCTCATGGGCCCGGAGGAGCACACCAAGCTCTTCTTGGGCTACCTGCCCAAGCGCCTGAAGGAGAAGGTGGTGGCCCTCCTCCCCTCCCTCCCCCACCCCAACGCCACCCCCGGCCAGGTGCTGAAGCGGCTGGAGCCGGAGCTTTTGGCCATTGAGCGGGCCAAGGAGCTGGAGCTCCTAGAAAGCCTGGAAGAGGCCTACCCCAAGGCGGTCTTCGGCCCCGAGGTCCTGGACAGGGTGCAGGAGGGGCGGGTGGAGGTCTGGGTCCTGCCCTGGACCCTGGACCAGGGGGTTTACGCCTGCGACGGGTTTTACTTCGCCGAGGAGGCCAAGGCCCTCTCGGCCTGCGAGCGGCCCGAGGCTAAGCCCCTGGCCGTGGTGTTGCCCGAGCTCGCCGCCGGCTACGCCACCAGGCTGGAGTTCGTGCGCGGCGAGGCGGAGAAACGGCTTCTTGAGCGCGGGGGGATGGCCGCGCTCTTGAGGTGGTAAGGAGGTGATGGAAGGTGTTGCGGTTTGATCCTTTCAGGGAACTGGAGGAGCTTCAGGAAAGGCTGGCGCGGGCCTTTGCGCCCCAAGGGCAGGGGCCTAGGGTCTACGCCCCGCCCGTGGACGTGATGGAGGACGCCGAGGGGCTCCACCTCCTCGTTTACCTCCCCGGGGTGGACCCCGAGAAGGTGGAGGTGGTGGCGGAGGAAGGCGTGCTCTCCGTGAAGGCGGAGCGGCCTCTAGAGAAGCAAGAAGGGGTGGCCTACCACCGCCTGGAAGGCCCCTACGGCACCTTCGCCCGGAGCTTCAACGTGCCCAGCACCTACGACCTTTCCCGGGTGCAGGCCCGGTTTCGCCACGGGGTCTTGCACCTTCTGGTGCCCAAGGCGGAGGCCACCCGGCCCAAGAAGATCCAGGTCCAGGTGGAGTGAGGAGGTGAAGTATGCGGCGCACGGTGCGGTACATCCTCGCTACCTCTAACCCCATGGGCGACCTCGAGGCCTTGGAGAAGTTCGTCAAGGTGGCCCCGGACACGGGGGCGGACGCCATCGCCGTCATCGGTAACCTCATGCCCAAGACGGCGAAAAGCCGGGACTACGCCGCCTTCTTCCGCATCCTTTCCGAGGCCCACCTGCCCACCGCCTACATCCCTGGCCCTGAGGACGCCCCCATCTGGGAATACTTGCGGGAGGCGGCGAACGTGGAGCTCGTTCACCCCCAGATGCGCAACGTCCACGAAACCTTCACTTTCTGGCGGGGGCCCTACCTGGTGGCGGGCGTGGGCGGGGAGATCACCGACGAGGGCGAGCCCGAGGAGGAGGAGGCTCTGCGCTACCCCGCCTGGGTCGCCGAGTACCACCTGAAGGCCCTCTGGGAGCTTAAGGACTATCCCAAGATCTTCCTCTTCCACACCATGCCCCACCACAAGGGCCTGGGGGAGGCGGGCTCCCACGAGGTGGCCCACCTCATCAAGACCCACAACCCCCTTCTCGTCCTCGTGGCCGGTAAGGGCCAGAAGCACGAGATCCTCGGGGCGAGCTGGGTGGTGGTGCCCGGCGACCTCTCGGAGGGCGAGTACAGCCTCCTGGACCTGAAGGCGAGGAAGCTGGAAACCGGGAACGTTCGCTAGGGGAAGCCCCGCCCCGGGCTTCCCTGGGGCGGGGCCTTTGTAAGGCTTTTGGGTAATAATGAAAAGGCAAGCCCAGCTTGCGGGAGGTGAGCATGGACAAGGAAACCCTCATCCAAGGCCTTAACCAGGACCTGGCCCACGAGTACCAGGCCATCATCCAGTACGTGACCTACGCCGCCACGGTCTCGGGCATCCACCGGGGCGAGCTCAAGGAGTTCTTCCTGGCGGAGATCCAGGACGAGCTCCGCCACGCCCAGTTCCTGGCGGACAAGATCGCCGCCCTGGGCGGGAAGCCCACCACGCAGCCCGCCCCCGTGCCCGAGGCCGCCACGCCCCGGGCCATGCTGGAAGCGGTGCTCCAGGCGGAGAAGGAGACCATCGCCCGCTACGTGGAAAGGATGAAGCAGGCCGAGGCCTTCGGGGACTACGGCCTCGCCAACGACCTCCAGGAGATCATCTCCGAGGAAACGCGGCACAAGGAAGAAACGGAGAAACTTTTGAAGGGAACCTGGCAGGAATAAGGAGGCAGGCCATGCGCTTCCCGGAGCTTGCCCGTCGTTTCCTGGAACTGGAGCCCAAGCTGGCCGAGGGCCCGGAGAAGGAAGCCCTTTCCCTCCTCCACGCCATGCTCCAGGAGCTCTGGCGGGAAGTGGGGGCAAGGCCCGGTGAGCGGGAGGGCCTCGAGGGGCTCCGCAACCTCTACAAGAGGGCCCCCAAGATGGAGGCCCCCCGCGTGGCCCCGGGCCTCAGCGTGGGGGAAAGGGCCCCGGACTTTGCCCTGCCGGATGCCCAGGGCAACCCCGTGCGCCTCTCCGATTTCCGGGGCCGGCCCGTGGTCCTGGTCTTCTACCCCCTGGACTGGAGCCCGGGGTGCAGCCAACAGCTGGACCTCTACCAGGCCGAGCTTCCGGAGTTTGAGCGCCGAGACGCCGTCCTCCTGGGGATCTCCGTGGACTCCATCTACTGCCACGGGGCCTTCGCCTTCGCCCGAGGGCTCACCTTTCCCCTCCTCGCCGATTTCCACCCCAAGGGAGAGGTGGCCCGGCGCTACCGGGTGTGGCGGGAGGAGGACGGCTTTAGCGAGCGGGCCCTCTTCGTGGTGGACCCCGAGGGGATTATCCGCTACGCCCATGTTTCCCCCTATCTCCACCACATCCCCCCCATTGAAGAGCTCTTCCAAGCCCTGGACGCCCTAAGAAGGGGGTAGACCATGGAGCCCGTGGTCCTCTACGGCACTTCCTGGTGTGCCCAGACCCAGCTTTTGAGGCGCCTGCTGGATCGGCTGGGCGTGCCCTACCGGTACGTGGACCTGGAGACCCACCCCGAGGTCCACCCCACTCTCCGCTTCCTCACCGGGGGAAGGCTTTCCCACCCCGTGGTCTACGTGGGCGGGGAAGTTCTGGTGGAGCCCACGCCCGCCGAGCTGGAACGGGCCCTTTGGCGGAGGGGATACCTGTGGTGGTGACCTGCCCCAAGTGCGGGGCCAAGAACCGCCTGGGCACCCCTCCGCCCGGGCAGGTGCCGGTGTGCGGGGCCTGCAAAGCCCCCCTGCCCTGGGTGGTGGAGGCGGACGAAAGGGGGTTCGCCCAAGAGGTGGCGGGGGCGCCTCTGGTGCTGGTGGACTTCTGGGCCCCCTGGTGCGGTCCCTGCCGCATGGTGGCCCCGGTCCTCGAGGCCCTGGCCCAGGAGTACGCGGGCAGGCTCAAGGTGGTGAAGGTGAACACCGACCAAAACCCCTCTCTGGCGGCCCAATACGGGGTGAGGAGCATCCCCACCCTGGTCCTTTTCCAGCGGGGAAACCCCGTGGCCACCTGGGTGGGGGCGAGCCCCAAGCGGGTGCTGGAGGAGCGGCTCAGGCCCTACCTGGGTTGAGGAGGTGAAGCATGTTGGAGAAACTTTGGCCCTTTGGACGCAACCGGGTGCGCAAGGCCTTTGAAGAGGCGCTGGAAAAGGCCTTCAAGGATGTGGAGGTTTTGGAACCCCTCTCGGAGCTCTCTGAGCACGAGGACCACTACCTCCTGCGGGTGGAGGTCCCGGGGCTTGGCCCGGAGAACCTGGAGGTGCGCCTGGAGGGGGACCAGCTGGTGATTGAGGGGGAAAAGCGGGAGGAGAAGCGCACCAAGCACCTCTCCGAGATCGTCTACGGGAGGGTCTACCGGGCCTACCTCCTGCCCAAGGACGCCAAGAAGGAGGGGATCACCGCCCGCCTGGCCAAGGGGGTGCTGGAGGTGAAGATCCCCCGGGAGAAGCACCCCCCCGAGCCCCCGGTGCGCATCCCTGTGGAGGAGGCCTGAGCCTAGCCGCGCCTGGCGGGGGCTTAGGCCTCGGTAAATTGACAAAGAAGCGCTCAATAATGTAGAGTGTTCTATAGGGAGGTATGCCCATGCTGATGAAGGTGGCCGAGTTTGAAAAGCTCTTCCGCCAGGCCGCGGGCCTGGACGTGGACAAGAACGACCTCAAGCGGCTTTCCGACTTCCTCCGGAACAAGCTTTACGACCTTCTGGTGGCGGCGGAGCGGAACGCCAAGTACAACGGCCGGGACATCATCTTTGAGCCCGACCTGCCCATCACCAAGGGTCTCCAGGAAACCCTGAAGGCCTTCCGCCAGATGGACACCACCTTGGAACTTAAGCCCGTGCTGGACGCCTTGGCCGCTTTGCCGCCCCTGGACCTGGAGGTCTCGGAGGACGTGCGCCAGCTCCTCCCTGAGCTGGCCGGGGCCTTGGTGGTGGCCTACGCCCGCACCCTGAAGGAGCTGGACCCCGCTCTCAAGAACCCGCAAACCCCCCACCACGAGCGGGCGGAGCGGGTCTTTAACCTCCTCCTCTAGTCATGCAGGAGGCCCTCCTCGCCCTTTACCGGGGGGCCACCCGCCTGGTCTTCAACCTGGTGGTGGTGGCCCTCCTGGTGGGGCTTTTCGTGGGGGTGGGGCGCACCTTTTTGGAGCTCGGCCTCACCCTCAGCGAGCCCACGGTGCGCCTGGGCCTTAAAGAGCTCGTCACCAACGCATTGAGCTTGATCATCGTTCTGGAGCTCGTCCGGGTCTTCGTGGAATACTTTGAGTTTGAGCGGGTGCGCCTCGAGGTCCTCCTGGAAATCGGCGTGGCCCTGGCCCTGCGGGAGCTTCTCCTCCTCCTCTTCGCCGAGAAGCTCTCGGGCCTGGACCTCTTCCTTTGGACCCTGGGGATCCTGAGCCTGGTGGCGGGGCGCACCCTGGCGGTGCAGTTTTCCCCGAGGAGGACGCGATGAAGGTGGAAGAGGTGGTGCTCCCTGGCGTGGGGCGCAAGTTCACCATCACCGTGCAAAGCGGGGACCGGCTCGTGATCGTGGTCCACCACTCGGGCAAGCGGGAACTTCAGTACTTTGAGGCGGGGGAGGAGGACGAGCCCTCCGCCACCTTGGACCTCACCGACGAGGAGGCCCGGGAACTGGGTGCCATCCTGGCCGGGGTCCTCTTCCACCCCGAGGCGGTGGGGGACACGCAGAGCAAGCTGGGAGCCAAGGTGATTGAGTGGATCAAGGTCCTCCCCGGCTCCAAGCTGGCGGGCCGGAAGGTGGGGGAGATCCCCTTGCCCCCCGGGGCCCACCTCCTGGCGGTGGACCGGCCCGGAGCCCCCCTAATCCCCAACCCGGGCCCCGAGGTCGTCTTGGAGGTGGGGGACACCCTGGTGGTGGCGGGAAGCCGGGAGGCGGTGGAAGCCTTGAAGAGGAGCCTCTGATGCACCCCTCGGTGGAAGCCTTCGCCCTGGCCGCCGGGCTTTTGGCCCTGGGGGCCGCCCTGGTCCACCGCTTCGGCTTCCCTCCCCTTCCCGTCTACCTCCTCACCGGGCTTTTGGCGGGGGAAAGGCTTCCCGTGGAGGAGCTGGAGCCCCTGCCCTCCTTGGGGCTTTTGCTCCTTCTCTTTTCCGTGGGGCTGGAGTTCGGTCCCGACCGGCTTAGGGAGCTTTCCGGCAAGGCCACCCGGGCCGGGCTTTACGACGCCTTGGCCCTGCCCTTGGGGTTTCTCCTTGGGCTTCTCGCCGGGCTTGACCTAAAGGGCGCCGCCCTCTTGGCGGGGGTGCTTTACGTGAGCTCCAGCGCCGTCATCGTCAAGCTCATCATTGACCTGCGCCGGGCGGCTAACCCGGAAAGCGAGGTGGTCTTGGGCGTCTTGGTCTTGGAGGACCTGGTGGTGGCCCTCCTCCTCGCCCTTCTGGGCGGGCACGGGGCGGGGGGCTTCCTGGGCGGGGTGGTCATGGCCGCCTTCTACCTCCTCTTCGCCCGCTACCTGGGCCCAAGGCTCGTGCGCTTCATGGAAGGTCTTTCCGACGAGCTCGTTCTTCTCCTGGGCGCCGCCTTCACTACAGGCACCGCCCTCCTCTTCCACGCCGTGGGGGCTTCCGAGGGCGTGGGGGCCTTCCTGTCCGGGGTTATCGCCGCGGGGCTTGGCCTTCGGGAGCGGCTAGAGCACCTCTTCGGCCCGGTGCGGGACCTGGGGGTGGCCCTCTTTTTCCTGGTGGTGGGAGCCCAGGCCCTCAAGCTCCTAAAGGGCCTCACCCCCTTGGCGGTGGGGCTCGTGGCCTCAGGGCTTTTCCTCAAGCTACCCCTCAACCACCTGGGCGGGGCGCGGGCGGGGCTTGGGAAGAAGAGGCGGCTTTATAGCGCCCTCTACCTGGTGCCCCGGGGCGAGTTCAACCTGGTCCTGGGAAACCTGGCCCTAGCCCAAGGCTACCCCTTGGTGGCCCAGGTGGCGGTGCTTTTGGTGCTCCTTTCCATCCCCTTGGGGGCCCTCCTCATCCGCTACGCCCCCGAGATCGGGGAGCGCCTTTACCCCAAAGCGCCCAAGTCCAAGCGGGTGGCGCCCTCGAGGCCGGGATAAGACCTGCGCCGCAAAGGGGCATCCTGGTAAACTCCTCCTTGGAGGTCAGCCATGGATATCTTTTTCCAACTTTTCTGGCTCTTCTTCATCCTCTCCGCCCTCTCCCCTTACTTCCAACAGCAGATGCTCTTAGGAGCCAGGGCCCGCAAGATCGCCGAGCTGGAAAGGAAACGGGGAAGCCGGGTCATCACCCTCATCCACCGCCAGGAGGCGGTGAGCTTCCTCGGCATCCCCATCAGCCGCTTCATCAACATTGACGATTCTGAGCAGGTCCTAAGGGCCATCCGCCTCACGGACAAAAACGTGCCCATTGACCTCATCCTCCACACTCCAGGCGGCCTGGTCCTGGCGGCGGAGCAGATCGCCGAGGCCCTTCTGCGCCACCCGGCCAGGGTGACCGTCTTCGTCCCCCACTACGCCATGTCCGGGGGCACCCTCATCGCCCTGGCCGCGGACGAGATCGTCATGGACGAAAACGCCGTCTTGGGCCCGGTGGACCCCCAGCTCGGCCAGTACCCGGCGGCGAGCATCCTGAAGGTCCTGGAGAAGAAGCCCCTTTCCGAGATAGACGACCAGACCCTGATCCTGGCGGACGTGGCGGAAAAGGCCCTCAAACAGGTGAAGGCCACGGTGAAAAACCTCCTCCTCAAGCGCATGCCCGAGGAGAAGGCGGAGGAGGTGGCCACGATCCTCTCCCAGGGAACCTGGACCCACGACTACCCCATTGACGTGGCCCAGGCCCGGGCCCTGGGGCTCAACGTGTCCACGGAAATGCCCCTGGAGGTCTACGAGCTCATGGACCTCTACCCCCAACCCCAAGGCGGCAAGCCCAGCGTGCAGTACGTACCCCTTCCCTACCGCCAGGAGCCCAAAGCCGGGAGGCCTTAGGCTTGTTCCCCCTCTACGACCTAAACCAACCGCGCCGGCCCGCCCTCATGGTCAAGGGCTTGGTCCTCGCCAACGCCCTGGTCTTCTTATGGCAACTTTCCGTGGGTCTGGAGCAAAGCGCCTACGCCCTGGGCTTTATCCCCAGCCTCTTCTTCGCCGATCCCGTGGGGGAAAGCTACCGCCTTTTCACCAGCATGTTCCTCCACGGGAGCCTTTTTCATATCCTGTCCAACATGTGGTTTCTCTGGGTTTTCGGGGACAACGTGGAAGACCGCATGGGGCACGGGCGTTTTCTCCTGTTTTACCTGCTGGGCGGGGTAGCCGCCGCCTTGGCCCAAGGGGTCCTCACCCCCTTTTCCCCCGTGCCCATGATCGGGGCGAGCGGGGCGGTTTCCGCCGTGCTTGGGGCCTACTACGTCCTCTTCCCCCGGGCGTACGTGGTGTCCGTGGTCTTCTTCCTCTTTCCCTTCTTCGTCACCTTCCCCGCCGGGTTTTACCTGGGGTACTGGGCCTTCCTCCAGCTCCTCCAGGGGCTTTTGGGCCTCCCGGGCGTGGCGTGGTGGGCCCACCTGGGAGGCTTCGTCTACGGCGTCCTCCTGGCGCCCCGCTTGGCCCGGAGGTGGCGGCGCTGGTAAACTCGGGCCCATGAAGGTAGCCGAGCTCATGACCCCAAGCCCGGATACCATTGGGCCCGAGGCCACCCTCGAGGAGGCCGCTCGGCGCATCCTGGAAAAGCGCTACGGGAGCCTGCCGGTGGCGGACCGGGAAGGGCATCTTCTGGGGCTTCTCCAGGTGGAAGAACTCTTACCCCGGCCTGAGAACATCCCCTTCTCGGATGTGGAGGCCCTCCAGCTCTTCGGGGAATGGGTGGACGAGAGCCTGTTGCAGGAAATCTACCGCCGCTACCAGAAAACCCCGGTGAAGGCGGTGATGCGAACGGATATCCCCCGGGTTCGCCCGGAGGACCCGGCGGGGAGGGCCTTGGAGGTCCTCCTCACCACAGAGGTGCGCCATCTGCCGGTGGTAGACCGGGAGAACAAGGTGGTGGGCATCCTCACCCGTAGCGACTTCCTGAAGCTTTTCCTGAGGAGGGGCTGATGCACGGGGCAGGCCACCTTCTAGAGGTCTTCTACCTCCTCCTGGCCGCCCAGGTCATGGCCTTCCTCTTCCGCCGCCTCAACCAGCCGGTGGTCATCGGGGAGGTCCTGGCGGGCGTCCTGGTGGGGCCTTCCCTCCTCGGCCTGGTGCACGAGGGGGAGATCCTGGAGTTTTTGGCCGAGCTTGGGGCCATCTTCCTCCTCTTCATGGTGGGTCTGGAAACGCGGCTAAGGGACATCCTGGCCGTGGGCAAGGAGGCGTTTTTGGTGGCGGTCTTAGGGGTGGCCTTCCCCTTCGTGGGGGGATACTTTTATGGCCTCCAGATCGGCTTCGCCACCCTTCCTTCCCTCTTCTTGGGCACGGCCTTGGTGGCCACCAGCGTGGGCATCACCGCCCGGGTCCTCCAGGAGCTCGGGGTCCTTTCCCGCCCCTACGCCCGCATCATCCTGGGGGCGGCGGTGATTGACGACGTGCTGGGCCTCATCGTCCTGGCGGTGGTGAACGGGGTGGCCAAGACCGGGCAGGTGGAAACGGGGGCCATCCTCACGCTCATCCTCCTCTCCGTCCTCTTCGTGGGGGCCGCGGTCCTCCTCTCCACCCTCTTCACCCGGCTCCCCCTGGAGCGCCTGCCGGTGGGAAGCCCCCTGGGCTTCGCCCTGGCCCTGGGCGTGGGCATGGCCGCCTTGGCCACCAGCATTGGCCTCGCCCCCATCGTGGGGGCTTTCCTCGGGGGGATGCTCCTTTCGGAGATACGGGAGAAGTACCGCCTGGAAGAGCCCGTCTTCGCCATAGAAAGCTTCCTCGCCCCCATCTTCTTCGCCATGGTGGGGGTGCGGCTGGAGCTTTCCGCCCTCTTCTCCCCCGCCGTCTTGGTGGCGGGGAGCGTGGTGACCCTCATCGCCATCCTGGGCAAGGTCCTGGGGGGGTTCCTGGGCGCCCTTACCCAAGGGGTGCGGAGCGCCCTCACCGTGGGGGTGGGGATGGCCCCCCGGGGCGAGGTGGGGCTCATCGTGGCCGCCTTGGGCCTGGCGGCGGGGGCGGTGAACGAGGAGGAGTACGCCATCGTGCTCTTCATGGTGGTCTTCACCACCCTCTTCGCCCCCTTCGCCCTGAAGCCCTTCATCGCCTGGACGGAGCGGGGGCTCCCCCGGGCTAAGGAATAGCCCGGTAGGCGGCGTAGGCGGAAAGGACCTTCCCCAGGTACTCCCGGGGCTCGTCCCGCTCCTGGAAGCGGAAGAAGGCGAAGAAGCTCCCCTCCCGGGCAAGGCCCCGGGCGGTGTAGCCGATGCCCCCATTGTAGGCGGTGATGGCGCAGGCAAGTTGTTCCACGCCCCCCAAACCCAAGGCCTCGCACCGCTCCAGAAGCCAGCGCAGGTAGCGGGCGGCGTAGCGGATGGCGCTTTCCGGGTCCAAGGGGTCCGCCGGGGCTTCCCCCAGCATTCGGGCCACGTCGGCCCAGGTGCCCCGCAGGAACTGGGCCAGGCCCAGGGCCCCGGTGGGGCTCACCGCCTGGGGATCAAAGCGGCTTTCCACGTGCAGGAGGGCGAAGAGGAGGTTGGGGTCTAGCCCCTCCTTTAGGGCGTACGCCTCCACCCAGGCCCGGTAGGCCCGGGGGTAAGCAAGGGTGGTGGGCCAGGCGGCACGGATGCCCTCCCGGTACAGGCCCAAGCGGTAGAAGAAGGGGACGAGGTGGGGCCAGGCCTCAGGCCGCTGCCAGAGGAGGTAGCGCGCCTCGCCCCGGGCGAAGTCCTCCTCCCCCGCCTCCAGGAGGGCTTCCACCCGAGCCGCCTCCGGCAAAGGGGGCGAAGGGGGTGGGAGAGGAGGGGGCTTTGGGGCCTTGCCCGCCAGGAGGGCCAAGCCCCCTTCCAGGAGGCCCCAGGCCGCCTCCCTGGCTTCGGCGTCCCCCAGGGCCTCCGCCAGGACCAGGGCCCGCAAGGCGGCGTCGTCGGCGTAGGGGCTTGGGGTGCGGGCGAGTTCCAGGTAAAGGGGAAGGGCTTCCCCCCCGCGCCCGAGGCGTTCCAGGAGGGCCGTGGCCCGCCAAAGCCCCTCGGGGGTGCTCCCTCGGTAGAAGGCCAAGGCCTCCTCCACCCGGCCCAGCTCCTCCAGAACCCTCCCTTGGGCGTAGCGGGCCTCCGGGTGGGGGTAGCGGGCGAAGGCGGCCAAGGCTTCCTCCCTCCGCCCCAGACGCCAAAGGGCGTAGCCCAGGCCCAAAAACCCCCGGGGGTCGGCCTCGGCCCAGGCTTGGTAGTGGGGAAGGGCCTCCCGGTAGCGGCCTAGGCGAAAGAGGGCCTGGGCCCTGAGTTCGGGCCGCACCCCCGGGGGAAGGACCTGAAGGAGCGCCTCGTAGGCCCGGCCGCGGAACAAGGACTCCCAAAGCCTCTCTCCCGCCCCAAGCCTAAGGAGGGCCGCCACCGCCTCCTCCTCGGGCAGAAGCCGCTCCCAAGCGGAGAAGGCCCGGGGGTCCCTCGCCGCTTCCAAAAGGGGTGCCGCCACCCGCCAAGCCGCCTGGGCCTCCCAGCCCGGCCCAAAGGCCCTGGCCCCCTCCAAGAAGAGGGCATAGCGCCAGGCGTACTCCGCCCGCTCCGCCAAGGGCACCTCCTCCCGCTCCACCAGGCGCCAGCCGGCGAGCATCCGGGCGTACCCTTCCCCTGCCAGCGCCACCTGGCGAAGCTCCGCCACGCTCCCCCGCCGCAAGAAGGCGTAGTCGGGGGGAAGCTCCTGGGCCCGGCAGGCGGAAAGGAGAAGGAGCAAAGGGAGCCAGCGCACACCCCCACCCTACCCCGCCCCCCTGAGAGGCGGAAAAGAGGCAATCCTTCCCCCAAGGGAAGTCCCCTGGCGCCGGGCGGGGGGTTGGGCGTAGCCTGGTATGGCTTATGGGCCAGTTGCCGGGTTATCCCGAAGGGCGTATTCCCCCCCATAGCCTCGAGGCCGAGCAAAGCGTCCTCGGGGCCATCCTCCTGGACTCGGACGTCCTGGACGAACTGGAAGGCCTCCTCCCCTCCCCGGAGGCCTTCTATGCCGAGGCCCACCGCAGGATCTACGCCGCCATGCAGGCCCTGCGGAGCCAGGGCAAGCCCGTGGACCTGGTGACGTTGGCGGAGGAGCTCTCCCGCCGCAACGAGCTCGAGGGCGTGGGGGGGCTAAGCTACCTGGTGCAGCTTTCCGAGGCCACCCCCACCGCCGCCTACGCCGAGCACTACGCCCGCATCGTGGCGGAGAAGTGGACCCTGCGCAAGCTCATCCAAGCGGCGGGGGAGGCCATGCGCCTAGCCTACGAGGAGGCGGGCAGCCTGGACGAGATCCTGGACACCGCCGGGAAAAAAATCCTGGAGGTGGCCCTGACCCAGACGGACACCGAGGCCCGGGCCATGCGGGAACTCGTCCACGAAACCTTTGAGCACATTGAGGCCCTGTTCCAGAACAAGGGCGAGGTGGCCGGGGTGCGCACGGGCTTCAAGGAGCTAGACCAGCTCATCGGCACCCTGTCCCCGGGTTCCCTCAACATCATCGCCGCCCGCCCCGCCATGGGCAAGACCGCCTTCGCCCTCACCATCGCCCAGCACGCCGCCTTGAAGGAGGGGGTGGGGGTGGGGATCTACTCCTTGGAGATGCCCGCGGCCCAGCTCACCCTGCGCATGATGTGCTCCGAGGCCCGCATTGACATGAACCGGGTGCGCCTGGGGCAACTTTCGGACCGGGACTTCTCCCGCCTGGTGGACGTGGCGGGCCGCCTCTCCGAGGCCCCCATCTACATTGACGACACCCCCGACCTCACCCTGATGGAGCTCCGGGCCCGGGCCCGGCGGCTCAAGAACCAGCACGGGGTGGGGCTCCTCATCATTGACTACCTGCAGCTCATGTCCGGACCCGGGGGCGGCAGACAGGGGGAAAACCGCCAGCAGGAGATCGCCGCCATCTCCCGCGGCCTCAAGGCCCTGGCCCGGGAGCTCAACGTGCCCGTGATCGCCTTAAGCCAGCTCTCCCGGGCGGTGGAGGCCAGGCCCAACAAGCGCCCCATGCTCTCCGACCTTCGAGAGTCGGGCTCCATTGAGCAGGACGCCGACTTGGTGATGTTCATCTACCGGGACGAGTACTACAACCCCCACTCGGAGAAAGCGGGGGTGGCGGAGATCATCGTGGGCAAGCAGCGCAACGGCCCCACGGGCACCGTGGAGCTCCAGTTCCACGCCCAGCACGTGCGCTTCAACGACCTCGCCAAGGAGCCTTAGGAAAGCAGGGCCGCCGCCCCTTGGGACAAGGCTTCCTTGAGATCCCGGTAACCCAGGGAAAGCCCCAGGGAGAGGGCCTCGAGGTAGCTTTCCTCAATCAGCCCGATCTCTATAGCGATGATCTTCTCAAAGGCCTCCACCGCCGCAAAGACCTCGGGGCCCCTAAGGGCGGTGCGCAGGTGCTCCAGGGAAAGCTCCTGCACGATGCCCATGGCGGGGATCATGGCCCTGGGCCCGATGCCGAGCCGAGCGTGCACCAGGCCGATGCGCCTGCGCCGCTCAGCGTAGGCCCGGTCGTAGGTGCCGGAGAAGAGGTCGCCGTACCAACGGGCGAAGGTGCCGTAAAGCCTTTCCACCCTCCCCGGCACGGCGTGGAGGATCTCCGAAAGCTCCGGGTCCCGCCCCAGGTAATCGTAAAAGGCCAGGGCCACCTCGGGGGCAAGAGGGATCATCACCTGGCCCAGCTCGGCCAGCATCCGGGCATGGGCTTCGGTGAAGGCAGTGCGGCGCTTTAAGAGGTCCAAGAGCTCCCCAGGGCGCACGGGACAAATGTACCACCTCACCCGGAAAAAGAGAACCCCCAGCCCCGGGGATCCATGACCTGGGCTACTCCGTGCTCACCCCCTGCTCCACCTGCTGGCTCACCGGCTCCACCATGCGGAAGTGCTCCGCCGGGTTTTCCAGAAGCTTGGCCAACCGCTTCGCCTTCTCCTCCCGCTTGGCCTCCTGAAGCACGGCGATGTAGGCGGAAAGGAGCTCCCGCACGTCCTCCACCCCGCGGGCGTCCAGGGGCTTCACCGCCACCTTGGCCCCCTTGGCCAGGCGGCGCTTCATGGCCTCCTCGGTGAGGCCCATCTCCGGCCAGTGGCGGAGGTAAACCCTTCCCCCGGTCATCCCCGAGCAGATCCAAGGCCCCGGATCCCCCAGGACGAGGGCCCGGCCCCGGGTCATGTACTCAAAGGCGAAGCCCTTGGCCTGGGCCCGGGCCGCCAGGTTGCCCAAATCGTCCCGCAAGGGCCGCTCGGGCTCCCCGCCCAAAATCACGTCCGCCCCGGAAAGCCGGATGCAGAAGCGGCTATCCGCCACCCCCTCCACGATGAGGAGGCCGCCGATGGCCCCGTAGGCGAAGCTCTTGCCCACGGAGCCGTCCACGTAGGCCCCGTACGGGTTCCGGCCCTTGAGCACGGCCACGGTGCCGCCGAAGGCGCTCTTGGCCACCCCGTCCTGGGCCCCGCCTTCCACCACCACCTTCATCCCCTCCACGTTGAAGGCGGCAAGGCCGTTCCCGGCGATGCTCCCCGCGTCAAAGCGGAGCTCCACCTCCGCGTCAAAGCCCTTGCCGTAGAGGCGCCGCCTGGCGATCTCCCCGGCGAGGTGGGCCCCAAGCGCCCGGTCGGTGGAGTCCACGGGGCCTTCCTGGAAGACGAGGCGCTTGCTGCCCTCGGCGTAGGCGGCCATGACCACCTCGGTGATGGTGCGGGTGAGCTGGTTTAGGGGCTTCCTGAGGACGTGGGCGGAGGTGTCCTTAAGCCACTCGGGCTCTTCCACGGGGGCGAAGAAGTAGCTGAGGTCTAGCTCCTCCAGGTGGTCCCTCTGGTAGAGGAGGTCCGAGCGGCCGCGAAGCTCCTGCAAGGAGCGGGCCCCCAGGGCGGCCACGAGTTCCCTCAAGGCCTCCCCCATGGCCCCGAAGAAGCGGGTGAGCTGTTCCACCGCCCGGTCCAGGTCCTGGGGGACGAAGCGCTTAAGCCCGTGGGCCATGGCCTCCTCCACCGTCTCAATCTGGGTGGTGATGCCCACGTGGCAGGTGTCCAGCTGGCAACCGCGGCAGATGGTGCAGCCGATGGCCACCATGGCCATGGTGGCCATGCCCACCCGGTCGGCCCCCAGGAGGACCATGCGCAGCACGTCGTAGGCGGTCTTGAGGCCCCCGTCTGCCCAGATCTCCACCTTGTCCCTAAGCCCCGCCCGCACCAGGGCGCGGTGGACCCGGCGCACGCCGAGCTCCACGGGAAGCCCCGCGTACTTCAGGGCGTGGAGCCTGGCCGCCCCCGTCCCCCCCTCAAACCCGGAGAGGGTGATGACGTCCGCCCCCGCCTTGGCGATGCCCACGGCGATGGTGCCGATGCCCGGGATCACGGGCACCTTCACCGAGACCAGGGCCTTGGGGTTCACCGTTTTCAGCTCCTCAATGAGCTGGGCCAGGTCCTCAATGGAGTAGAGGTCGTGGTTGTTGGAGGGGCTGATGAGGTCCACCCCGGGGACGGCGTTCCGGGCGGCCGCCACCTTGGGGGAGACCTTTTTCCCGGGGAGGTGCCCCCCTTCGCCGGGCTTCGCCCCCTGGCCGATCTTGATCTCGATGACGCTCGCCGAGTTCAGCATGTAGGCGTGGACCCCGAAGCGGCCCGAGGCCACCTGCTGACCCCGCCAGGGGGTGTACTTGCCCAGCATGTCGGGGATCTCCCCGCCCTCCCCGTTGATGCAGAGCATGTTGAGGCGCTTGGCGGCTTCGGCGTAGGCGCGGAAGGAGGCCTCCCCCTGGGAGCCGAAGCTCATGGCGCTGATGAGGAAGGGCAGGGAGTGGGCCCCCACGGAGAGGTCCACCTCCTCCGGGGCCACGTCGCTCCTTTCGGGGAAGCGCACCTCCAATAGCTGCCTGGCCGCCACGGGGTTTTCCCGCTCTAAGGCGCGCACTTTCTCCTGGAAGTGGGCGTAGGGGGCCTTCCCCGAGGCCACCTCCTGGGCCGCCTTGTAGATCCTGGGGTTGAAGCGGAAGTCCTTGGCGGGCATGACCTTTTCCGCCCGGAGGAACCCCTCCCGCTCCAAGAGGGTCCGCTCCAGCTCCAAAAAGCCGTACCCCGCCTTCTCCGAGCCCAGGAAGTTGCGGGTGCCGAAGTACTCGGCGAGCTCGGGCTTGAGGCCGATGGCGCTGAAGATCCGGCCGTAGCCCCTTAGCTCGTGGATCCCCATGGTGGAGATGACCTTCTCCAGCCCCTTCTTCAGGGCCTCGAGGACCCCGGCGAGCCCCTTCCTCCCCTCCAGGGCCCGGGCCTTCTCCTCCATGAGCCAGGGGGCCACGGCCTCGGCGCCGAGGCCCAGGAGGAAGGCCACGTCGTGGAGGTTCCGCACGCCCCCGGAGTGGACGAGGAGCGAGGTGCGCCGCCTCAAGGCCACCCCCTCGGCGTCCTGCTTCATGAGGGCCCGGTTCACCGCGGCCACGGCGAGGCCCACGTCAATCCACACGCCTCCCTGGAAGGCCTCCCGGTCGGAGAGGATGAGGACCTCGGCCCCTTCCTCCACGGCCTTCACCGCTTCCTCCTCCAGGCGCTTGAGCCCGGCCAAAAGCCCCTCCTCCACGGTGAACTGGGGGACGAGGGTCTTGGTCTTGAAGCGGGCCCGCACCTCCTCGAGGGTCAGGGTGCCGAAGGCCTCCGCCAGGGCCTGGTCCTCCTCCAGGACGATGGGGAGGAGGAGTTCCTCCACCCTTCCCCCGCCCCGGCCGTCGGGCAGGGGGCGGCGGCCCAGGAGGGTGCGGGTGGAGAAGTGCTCCACCTCCCGCTCCCGGTCAATGGCGGGGTTGGTCACCACCGCCACCGTCTCCTTGAAGAACTCGGAGAGGTTGGGCTTTTCCGGGTTGAGGGCGGCGAGGGGCCCGTCGTAGCCCAGGGAGCCGATGGGCTCGTTCCCCGTCTTGGCCAGGGCCTCGAGGTAGGCCCCGTCCCAGCGGTCCCAACCGAAGGCGCGTTCCAGACCTAAGGGGGGCGGGGCGGGCTTCTCCTCCACCTCCACCCCGCTTCCCCCGGCCACGGGGGGCGGGGCCTGGCGGATGGGCCCCCCGAGGTGGACCCGGTAGCCCTGCACCGGGGTGCGGGCCAGGGTCCTCTCCAAAACCTGGCGCTGGTGGCGGTCAAAGGGCAGGACCCTTGGGCCTTCGGGCGTGAGGCGCAGGTAGACCTTCTCCCCCGGGGCCAGGGGCTTGGGCTCGGTGACGAACTCCTCGGCGTTGAAGACGCCCCGCTCGGAAGAAAAGACGATCTCGTAGGGGGTTTCAAACTGCCAAAGAGGCCTCAGGCCCATGGCGTCCGTGGCGAAGACCGCCTCGTCCCGGTGGCGGCTCACGATGGCGGCAGGCCCTTGGGCCAGGGGACCAAAGCGCTGCCTTAGGGCCAGGTAAAGGTCCTGGAGCTCCTCGGGCAGGGCCTTCACCTCCCCCAAAACCGGGGGGAAGACCAGGTCCATGGCCTCGGGCAAGGAGAGGCCGTAGCGGTAGATGAGCCCCTCCAGCATGCGGTTTAGGTCCTGGGAGTCCGAGCCCCCGGTGCGGGGGATGCCCAGATGGTCCATCTCCCGCCTTAGGCGCTCAATGGTGTTGATTTCGCCGTTGTGGCCCAAAAGCCCAAAGGGCTGGACCTGCTCAAAGGTGGAAAGGGTGTTGGTGGAGTAGCGGTTGTGCCCCAAGGCGATGGTGCTCTTGAACTCGGGGCGGGAAAGCTCCGGGTAGTAGCGTTTTAAAAGCTCCGCCGCCCCCCGCACCTTGTAGACCACGCTGTGGGTGGAAAGGGAAACCACGTGCACGGGGAAGAGGGCCTCGAGGCGAAGCCCAAGCTCCCAAAGGGGCCCATCCCCGTCCGGACTAAGCCCCGCCACCTGGAGGAAGATGGGCTCGGTGCGCCGCCCCACGGGGCCCAAGACCCCGCTCACCACCTCCCCCCGGCGGAAGTGGACGGGCCGCACGCCCAGCCGTTGCCCCTCCCGCTTGAGGAGGGTGAAGAACTCCTCCACCCGGGCCTCTTCCCCCTTGGGGAGGAAGAAGTGGCCCACGAAGAAGCGTGGGTTGAAGGCCAGCTCGGGCTCGAGCCCCGCCTCTTCCAAAAAGCGGGCCCAAAGCTCCCGGGGGATGTCGGTCTGGATTCCCGTGCCGTCCCCTTCTCCCCGGATGGCCCCCGCTCGGTGGGCCATGCGGTAGAGGCTCTCCAGGGTCCGCCGCACGATGCGGTGGGAGGGCTTGCCGCTCTTCTCCGCCATGGCGATGATGCCACAGGCGTCCTGGCCTAGGGGGATATCCGGGTAGGCTTCCTTCCAGGTCATCTTCGGCTCCTTCGTTGGGCTAGGGGGACTGGTGTAGGCAAAGATATGCGCGTCGTTCCCCGGATTATACACGCCCCCGGGGAGAGGGTCAAGGACCTCGGGAAAAGGGGCACTAAACCCCCGGCACCCGGTGGAAGGCGTTGAGGAAAAGGGGAAGCTCCTTCTGGCGCGCCTCCTGCTCCCGGAGGGCTTCCTCAAAGGCCACGGGGTCCATGAGGAGGGCGGGCAGGCGGAGCCAGCCCAGGTAGTACGCCCCCGCCTGCCCCGGGTAGCGGAGCCTCCTTCGCTCCTCGGGGTAAAGCAGGGCCTCAAAGGCCACTGGGCTTTCCAGGTAGGGGGCATCCCCAAGCCAGCGCAAGGCTTCCTTGAGGCGCAAGGGGTTGCTCCAGAAGCCGTAGCGGAGCCTCTGGTCCAGGTGCTCCAAGGCCATAAGCCTTCCCGAGGCGGCGAGCTCCAGGCGCTTCAAGCGGAGCCGGGCGTACTGGGCGAGGCTAAGCACCTCCCGGGAAAGGCCCCGGGCGATGAGGAGCCTCGAGGCCACCACGTAGTCCTGGTACTCCCGGTAGGGGTCCATGGCCCAAGGATGCCACGCCGGGCGGGGTAGGATGGTGCCATGGACCGCGAGGCCTGGGTCATGCGGGCGGTGGAGGCGCTCCGCTTCGCCACCTTCAAGGACATCCAGCGCTACCTGGACGAAGAAGGCGAGCCCTTCTCCAAGAAAGAGCTTGAGGACACGCTCAAAGCCCTGGTGGCTAAAGGGCTTCTAGAGGAAAAGGAAGGCGCCTACCGCCTGGCCCGCAAAGGGAGTGGCGCCGAGGCGCTCCGGAAGCTCTTCGGCGACTAGCGGGAGTAGTTGGGGGCCTCCTTCACCACCACCACGTCGTGGGGGTGGCTTTCAATGAGCCCGGCCATGGTCATGCGCACGAAGCGGGCTTTCTTGCGGAAGGTTTCTATGTCCGGGGCGCCCACGTAGCCCATGGCGCTCCTCAGGCCCCCCACGATCTGGTAAAGCACGTCCGCCACCGGCCCCTTGTAGGGCACCATGCCCTCAATCCCTTCGGGAACGAGCTTTTTTGCCTCCGTCTCAGAGCCCTTGCCGGGGTCTTGGAAGTAGCGGTCGGCGGACCCTTGGCGCATGGCCCCCAAGGAGCCCATCCCCCGGTAGAGCTTGTAGCGCCGCCCGTCCTTGAGCACCTCCTCCCCCGGGGCCTCGTCCGTGCCCGCCAGCATGCTTCCCAGCATCACCGTGTGGGCCCCGGCGGCGATGGCCTTGGCCACGTCCCCCGTGTACTTGATGCCGCCGTCGGCGATGATGGGGACGTCCAGGCCCTCCACCCCGGCCACCGCCTCGAGGATGGCGGAGATCTGCGGCACCCCCACCCCCGTCACCACCCGGGTGGTGCAGATGGAACCGGGCCCAATCCCCACCTTCACCGCGTCCGCCCCCCGCTCCGCCAGGGCCCTCGCCCCTTCCCGGGTGGCCACGTTCCCGGCGATGACCTCCACCTTGTCGCCGAAGGTCTCCTTGAGGTAAGCCAGGGCCTCGAGGATCCCCTTGGAGTGCCCGTGGGCCGAGTCCAGGACCAAGACGTCCACCCCCGCCTCCACCAGGGCCTGGGCCCTTTCCGGCAGGTCCTTGCTCGCCCCCACCGCCGCCCCCACCAGAAGCCGGCCCAAGGCGTCCTTGGCGGCGTTCGGGTACTGCTTGCGCTTCACGATGTCTTTCAGGGTAAGAAGCCCCCTAAGCCTCCCCGACTCGTCCACCAGGGGAAGCTTTTCCACCTTGTGCTTGCGCAGGATCTCCTCCGCCTCCTCCAAGGTGGTGCCGGGGGGAGCGGTGATGAGGCGCTCTATAGGGGTCATGACCTCGGTGACGGGGCGCTTCAGGTCCCGTTCAAAGCGGAGGTCGCGGTTGGTCACGAGGCCCAGAAGCTTGCCGTAGAGGTCCACCACGGGAAGCCCCCCGATGCGGTACTCCCGCATGAGGCGCTCGGCGTCCTCCAGGGTGGCGGTGGGGGGCAGGGTCACGGGATCTTGGATCATCCCCGCCTCGGAGCGCTTCACCTTGCGCACCATGGCCGCCTGGGCCTCTATGGGGAGGTTCTTGTGGATGACCCCAAGCCCCCCCTCCCGGGCCATGGCGATGGCCATCTCCGCCTCCGTCACCGTGTCCATGGCGGCGGAGAGGATGGGGATGTTAAGCGCAAGCCGCTTGGTGAGCCGGGTCTTGACGGAAACCTCCTTGGGCAGGACCTCGGAGTAGTCCGGCAGGAGGAGGACGTCGTCAAAGGTGAGCCCCTCGTAGAGGATCTTCCCCCCGTACATGTTCTTAAGGGTATACCCTGGGATAGCCCCCGGTCCAGGGCAAAAAGATGCCCCTTTCTCTCATAAAGTTGGCAACGAGAACCCCCCACCCACGCCCCCAGGCCGCCAGGAAGGTCCTTACAAAAGCGCTTTCCCCCCTCCAAAGGAGGGGGGAAGCTTCGCATCCTTGGTGGGCGGCGTAGGACTTGAACCTACGACCTCTCGCGTGTGAGGCGAGCGCTCTTCCACTGAGCTAGCCGCCCTCAGCCTTTTGAAGGGTAGCACGGGCCGGGGAAGCCTGTCAAGCAAATGTAATCGGTCAAGACATTTGAGACTCCGGGGGAACCGACTCCTGGGGTAGCATACCCAGGAACTCCAAGGGGGCCAAGCCCC
>NZ_JAKTNS010000002.1:0-164750 GCF_022760915.1 Thermus thalpophilus
CCCAGCTTTCAAGATCCCCCGCCGCCCACCAGGCAGCGCAAAGAAAAGAGTACCAAAGGCCAAAACGTGTGTCAAGGGGTCTCTTGCCGCCGACCGCGGAAGAGGAGGCGGAAGGGGATTTCCTTAAGCCCGAGGTCCTCGCCGATGCGGTTTTTTAGGTAGTTCTCAAAGGCGCGGGTGACGAACTCGGGATGGTTTACAAAGAAGACGAAGGTGGGGGGGGCGACTTCCGGCTGAGTGGCGTAGAGAATCTTTAGGGGCTTGCCCTTGAAGTTGGGCATCTGCACCTTGGTGGTCCAGACGCTGACGAAGCGGTTGAGCTCCGCCGTGGGGATACGGGTGTGGTTGAGTTCGTGAAGGCGCGCCGCCTCGCGGAAGATCTTGTCCAGGTTTTGCCGGGTGAAGGCGGAGGTGAAGACCCGGGGCAGGTGCTCCAGGTGGGCGAGCTTTTCCTTAAGCTCCCGGCGGACCTTGGGCGCATCCTCCTTGGTCACCAGGTCCCACTTGGTGATGACCAGAAGGGTGGGTTTGCCCTTTTCCATGGCGTGGTTGGCGAGCTTCAGCTCCCGGTCGCCCACCTGGAAGGGGTCAATCACCAAAAGGGCCACATCCGCCTCCTCAAGGGCCCGAAGGCTCCGCTGGATGGCGAGCTCCTCCACCAGGCTTTCCGGGCGCTTGCGGATGCCGGCGGTGTCCACCAGGATGAAGCGCTGGCCGCCGAAAAAGAACTCCACGTCTATGGCGTCCCGGGTGGTGCCGGGCTCCTCGGAAACGATCACCCGCTCTTCCCCCAGGATGGCGTTGAGCAGGCTACTCTTGCCGGCATTGGGGCGGCCCACGATGGCCAAGCGGATGGCCGCCACCTCGGGCTCGGTGTCAATCTGCTTTACGGGGAGTTTCTGCCAGATGGCTTCCAGAAGGTCGTCCAACCCCCGGGCGTGTTCGCTGGAGGTGGGGATGGGGTCGCCAAACCCCAGGGCATAAAGGGAGCCCAGGTAGGCCTCGTGCTTGGGGTCGTCCACCTTGGTGGCCACCAGGATCACGGGCTTTCCCTTTTTGCGCAGGTATTCCGCCACCTCGTAGTCCGCCGGGGTTAGCTCGGCGCGGCCGTCCACGGCGAAGAGGACCACCTCGGCGTCCTGAAGGGCTTTGTCCACTTTTTCTTGGATTTTTTTCTCCCACCGGTCTCCCGACCAAAGCCCCCCGGTGTCCACCAAGAGAAAGCGCCCTTTTTCCGTTTCCACCACGCCCTCTTTGAGGTCGCGGGTGACCCCGGGCACGTCGGCCACCACCGCGCTCCGCTTGCCCAGGAGGCGGTTGAAAAGGCTGGATTTGCCCACGTTGGGCCGGCCTACGATGACGACTTTGTGCATCTTTACCCCACGAAAGAGGGGTGGGAAGCCCCCACCCCGCCTTTTGGCAGTTTACCATAGGGGGTATACTTCTTGGGATGCAGAGGATAGCGGGTTGGGTACTCCGGCGGCTTGGGTGGCGCTACCACATGCCTCCGCCCCCAGAGGGAAGCTACGTGCTCATTGGGGCGCCGCACACCTCCAACTGGGACTTTTTCATCGGGATCCTGGCCCTTTGGGCCTTGGGGATCCGTGCCCGGTGGCTCGGCAAGAAGGAGCTTTTTCGCCCTCCCCTGGGGTGGTTTTTGCGTTTTCTGGGGGGCATACCCGTGGACCGATCCAAGCGGAGCAACCTGGTGGACCAGGTGGCGGAGATCCTGAAGCGGGAAAAGCTGGCCGTTCTCATCACCCCCGAGGGCACCCGGGGGGAGGCCCCTTACTGGCGCACGGGCTTTTACTATATGGCCCTAAAGGCGGGGGTGCCCATCGCCTTGGGGTACGCCGACTTCCGCCGGAAGGAGGTGGGCATCGGGGGGTATCTTTACCCCACGGGGGACTTGAGGCGGGATTTTGCGGAGATCCGCGCCTTTTACCAGGACAAGGTGGGCCTGAGGCCGGAGAAGCAGGGACCCATCCGCATCCGGGAAGAGGCGGGGGAACTCAGCGCCTGACCTCCAGGACCACCACTGCCAGGGCCATGCCCCGCTCGTGGCTGAGGGTGAGGTGGGCGCGGAGGCCCTCGTTCTGGAGTTCGGTCTGTAGCCCTGGCGCAAACCGTAGCACGGGCCGCTTTCCCTCTAGCCCCACCCAGACGTCCCGCCAGGAAAGAGGCCTGGGCCAACACTTCTGAAAGGCCTCCTTGGCGGCCAAGCGGGCGGCGAGGCTTGGGGCGGGGTCCCGGTGGGCCAGGGCGTAGGCTAGCTCTTCCTCGGTGAAGAGCCGCTTTAGGATCCTTTCCCCGTGGCGTTCCAGGAGCTTTCGCACCCGCGCGATTTCCACCAGATCGGCGCCCACGGCTTGGATCACGGGACCAGTCTACCGCCTTGAGGGGAAGGGCTTGCCCGTGCTAGGGTACACGGGTGTTGCCGAGGGCTTTCCTCTCCCGCATGGCCGAGCTTTTGGGGGAGGAGTTTCCCGCCTTCCTCCGGGCCCTCACCCAAGGGGAGAGGACCTACGGGCTTCGGGTGAACACGCTGAGGCTTTCCCCAGCGGACTTCCTAAGGATTTCCCCCTGGCCTTTGGCCCCCATTCCCTGGTGCCCCGAGGGGTTCTACTACCCCGAGGAGGCCCGGCCTGGCCCTCACCCTTTTTTCTACGCCGGGCTTTACTACATCCAGGAGCCGAGCGCCCAGGCGGTGGGGGTGCTCTTGGACCCGAAGCCGGGGGAGCGGGTCTTGGACCTGGCGGCAGCCCCGGGGGGGAAGACCACGCACCTGGCGGCGAGGATGCGGGGGGAGGGGCTTCTCCTGGCCAACGAGGTGGACGGGAAGCGGGTGTGGGGGCTCCTGGAAAACGTGGAGCGTTGGGGGGCACGCCTGGGGGTGACCCAGGCCCCACCACGGGCCCTGGCGGAGGCCTTCGGCGCTTACTTCCACCGGGTGCTTTTGGACGCCCCGTGCTCGGGGGAAGGCATGTTCCGCAAGGACCCAGAGGCCATCCGCTACTGGGGACCCTCCGCTCCCAAGCGGGCGAGCGAGGTGCAGAAGGCCCTTCTGGCCCAGGCTGCCCGGCTGGTGGGACCGGAGGGGGTCTTGGTTTACTCCACCTGCACCTTCGCCCCCGAGGAAAACGAGGGGGTGGTGGCCCACTTCCTGAGGGCGCATCCCGACTTCCTTCTGGAGGATGCCCGCTTCCATCCCCTTTTTTCCCCCGGGGTGCCGGACTGGGGGGACGGCAACCCCGGGCTGGCCAAGACCGCCCGGCTCTGGCCCCACCGCCTTCAGGGCGAGGGCCACTTCCTCGCCCGCTTCCGGCGGCGAGAAGGCGCTTGGGCCACCCCCAGGCTGGAGCGGGTTCCACCCCTTTCCCAAGAGGCCAAGCGGGTGCTTTCCGCTTTTTTGCAGGAGGCGGAGCTATCCCTGGAGGGGCCTATCCTGGAGCGGGCCGGGCACCTCTACCTCCTGCCCGAGGGGCTTCCATCCCTGGCGGGGCTTAAGGCCCCGGCCCCAGGGCTTTACCTGGGCCTGGCGCAAAAGGGGCGTTTCCGCCCCGCCAAGGCCCTGGCCCTGGCCTTCGGGGCCACCTTGCCTTGGCCGAGGCTTCCCCGGCTGGCCCTAGCGCCGGAAGATCCCAGGGCCCTTGCCTTCGCCACGGGGGAAGAGGTGGGGTGGGAGGGGGGAGACGTGGCCTTGGCCTTGGTGGTGCTGCGGACGGGGGTGGGGGAGTTCCCTTTGGACTTCGGCAAGGCCAAGGGAGGGGTGCTACGGCCCGTGGGGTTGGGGCTTTAATAACCCTTGCCCTTCCAGGGCTTCCTGCCAGGCCCCGTACGCTTCCCGGACCACCGCTTCCGGGACGGGCCGCACGGCGAGTTGGCCCAAGGCCATGGGCACCACCCAGTGGAGGCTTTCCGAGCGTTTTTTCTTGTCCCGTTCCAGGTAGGGGAGGAGAGCCTCCAGGGGGATGGGGGGCAGGGGAGGAGGGGAGAGCCAGCGGAGAAGGCGCAGGGTCAAGGGGGTGAGGTCCTCGCCCCCGAGGAGCCTGCCCAGAAAAGTGGCGAAGAGGAGGCCGTAGGCCACCGCCGCCCCGTGGGGTAGGGCGTGGCGGGTGTGGGCCTCGAGGGCGTGTCCCAGGGTGTGGCCCAGGTTCAAAAGCCTCCTCTCCCCCTTCTCCAAGGGGTCCTTTTCCGTGATGGCCACCTTCACCGCCACCGCCCGGGCTAAATAGCCCTCTAGGCGGGGGCTTTCCGGGGTTAAGTCCTCCACCGCAAAAAGGGCCTCATCCCCCTGAATGATCCCGTGCTTGAAGGCCTCCACCAGCCCTTCTTTGAAGGTGGCGGGAGGGAGGGTCCTGAGCGTTTTGAGCTCGGCGTAGACCCCCAAGGGGAAGTGGAAGGCCCCCACCAGGTTCTTCCCCTCGGGGAGGTTTAAGCCCGTCTTGCCCCCCACGCTGGCGTCCACCACCGCCAAGGTGGTGGTGGGAAAGGCCAGGTAGGGTATCCCCCTCAGGTAGGTGGCGGCCACGAACCCCCCCAGGTCCGTGAGGGTGCCCCCGCCCACCACCAGGAGGGTGGTGTTCCGGGGCAGGCCCCGCGCCGCCAGGAAGGAAAGGACCTCTCCGTAGACCGCAAGGGTCTTCGCCCCTTCCCCCCCTTCCAGGCCCAGGCGGTGGACCACGCCCAAAGCCTCCGCCACCTCCAGGGCGAAGGCCTCCACCTTGCGGTCGTAGAGGAGGGCCAGGGGGCCTTCCACCCGCACCTCGGCCAAGACGCCCTCCCCGATGAGGATGGGGTAGGGAACAGGATTACGCACGCTTAGCCCTTGCATACGCCCAAAGCTTCTCCACGATCTCCTCCACCACCTCTTCCACCTTGCGGTGGTCGGTGGACACGTGCACGTGGGCCTCTCGGTAGATGGGGGTGCGGGCCTCGAGGAGGGCGCGGATGCGCTCCAGAGGGTTTTCCACCTGCAGAAGGGGCCTTTCCCCCGGTTTTCTCGTGGCCCGCTCCAGAATGGTTTCCGGGCTGGCCCAGAGGGCCACCACCGGGCCCCGGGCGAGGAGGAGGGAGCGGCTTTCCGGGTCCACGAAGGTCCCCCCGCCCAAGGAGAGGACCAGGAAGTCCTTGGCCAAAAGCTCCCGCACCGCCTCCTTCTCCATGCGGCGGAAGGCCTCCTCTCCCAGGTGGCGGAAGATGTCGGGGATGGAAAGGCCGGTTCGCCGTTCAATGTAGCGGTCCAGGTCTATGAAGTGAAGCATTAGGGCGCGGGCCAACTCCCGCCCGATGCGGCTTTTCCCCACCCCCATGAAGCCGGTGAGGCTGATGAAGGTGGCGGGGCGGGGGACCTCGAGGCGGGCCATGGACCTATCCTACGCCCCGCTAGTATTGGAGAGCTCGCTCCCGGTAGCGGGCCACCCGCTCCTGGATCTCTTCCAGGGTGTCCCCGCCAAACTTCTCCAGGTAGGCCTGGGCCAAGACGATGGCGGAAAGGGCGCAAAGGATCACGCTGGCGGCGGGCACGGCGGTGGTGTCCGAGCGCTCCCGGGCGGCGTCCTTGGGCTCGTGGGTCACCACGTCCACCGTGGGCAGGGGGCGCATGAGGGTGGCGATGGGTTTGAGGGCGGCCCGCACCACCAGCTCCTCCCCCGTGGTCATGCCCCCTTCCAGCCCCCCAGCCCGGTTGGTCTTGCGGTAAAACCCCCGCTCCGGGCTCCAGTAGATGGCGTCGTGCACCTCCGAGCCCCGCTTCATGGCGTTCTCAAAGGCGGGGCCGATCTCCACCCCCTTGACCGCCGGGATGGAGAGGGCCATCTGGGCCAGGCGGCCGTCCAGCTTCCGGTCCCAGTGGACGTGGCTGCCGAGGCCGGGCACCAGGCCGCGGAAGCGGGCTTCAATGACCCCGCCCAGGGTGTCCCCTTCCGCCTTGGCCTGGTCAACGCGGCGGATCACCTCGGCCTCCGCCTCGGGGTCGGTCATGCGCACCGGGCTTTCCTCTATGCGGGGCACGAGCTCCCAGGCGAAGGGGACCTGGCTCCACACCCCCGCCATCCCCGCCACGTACCCCACCCCTTCCACCCCCAGGAGGGAGAGGAGCTTCATGGCCACCGCCCCCACCGCCACCCGCATGGCGGTTTCCCGGGCGCTGGCCCTTTCCAACACGTCCCGCAGGTCCTTGTGCCCGTACTTGATGCCCCCCGCCAGATCGGCGTGGCCGGGACGGGCGGCGGTGAGGGCCTTTTTGCGGGGCTCGTTGCCGGGGGCGGGGTCCATGATCTCCAGCCAGTTGCGGTGGTCGGCGTTCCGGATGGCCAAGGCCACGGGGGCCCCGGTGGTGCGCCCGGCCCGCACCCCGGCCCGGAACTCCACGCGGTCCGTTTCAATGGCCATGCGCCGCCCCCGGCCGTAGCCCTTTTGCCGCTTTTCCAGCCAGGGGTTGATGTCCGCCTCCGTGAGGGGTAGCCCGGCGGGAAGCCCCTCAATGATGGCCAAAAGCTCGGGGCCGTGGGACTCGCCTGCCGTGAGGAACCTCATGGGGACATTGTAAAGGGGGCGGGAACTTCCCGCCCCCTCGGCCAAGGGCCCTTCACCGGGTTTGCGCCGTTTCCTTAAGGATGTCGGCGGTGATGACCACCAAAAGTTCCCGGTCGGTGTTTTCCCCCGTGCGTTGCTTGAAGAGTTCCCCGATGAGGGGGATGTCCATGAGGAGGGGCACGCCCTGCTCCGTCTGGTTGGTTTCCTGGGAGGTGAGGCCCCCCAGGACCACGGTCTGCCCGTCCCGCACCCGGAGGGTGGTGGTCACCACCTGCTTGGTGAAGCGGTCCACGTCCCCGTCCACGGGGTTGCGCTGGACGTTGCCGGAAACCTCGGCCTTGATGTTCAGGAGGATCTGCCCGTCGGCGGTGATCTGGGGGGTGACCTCCACGATGATGCCGATGTCAAAGGGCACCCGCTCCACCCGGTCCCCCACCACCCGGCGGATGAGGAAGGTTTCCCCGGACTGCAGGCGGGCGGTCTGGTTGTTCAGGACGGTCTGGTTCACGTCCCTAAGGGCCCGGGAGAGGCCTTGGCGCTGGAGGGCCTCGAGGGTGGCGAGGATGTTCAAGGCGGCGAGGCTTCGGGTGGAGTCAAAGATGAGGGAAAGCCCAGAGTCCAGGATGCTGGCCACCACGTTCCCCCCGGCCACCGTGTTCCACTTGACGCCCAGGTTGCGGCTCAGGTTGGACTGCACCTCCTGGATGCGCACCCTAAGGTTCACCTGGGGCACCGCCTGGTCCAGCCGGGGGATGAGCCCCTCCACCAGGGCCAAGTCCTCCTGGGTCCCGGTGACGATGAGGGTGTTGGTGCGCTCGTCCGCCACCACCGTGGCCGGGCGGCGGGCGGGCTGGGCCGCTTGCTGGCCTTGCTCTTGGGGCTGCCTTGCCTGCAGCGCCTCCTGGAGGACCTTGGCCAGCTCGGCGGCCTTGGCGTTGGAAAGCTGGTAAGCCCGCTGGAAGACCGGGGGGCCCTGCTCGGGGGCCCGGTCAATCTGCGTGAGGAGGTTTTCCACCTCGCTGAGCTGCTTCTCCGTGCCCCGCACGGAGAGGACGGGCTGGCCCGGCACGGTCTGGACCACGATCCCCGGCACCTCCCGGGCCAGGAAGGGGGCCACCTTCTCGGCGTCGGCGAAGCGCAAGGGGTAGAGGCGCCTTACCGTGGCCTCTTGGGCGGGCGCGGGGACCTGTGCAGGCACGTCCGCCGCCTTGAGAAGTTCGGCGAAGAGGGCTTGGTCGGCCTCCGTGGCCTCCAGGAGGAGGGCCTTGGGGTTCCCGGGGATGCTCTCCAGGCGGGCCTGGGGGACCTCCTTCTCCAGGAGGGGCTTTAGGCGCTCTTGCGCTTCGGGGAAGGTGAGGTTTTGCAAGGTGTAGACACGGCGCACCTTGGCCGGGGGCTTGGGGACGTCGGCGGCCTTGAGGAGCTCGCTCAAGCGGGCGTGGTCCTCCTCTGTGGCCAGGACGAGGGCCCGCTTGGGGTTCGTGGGCACCACGCTGATTTGGGCCCCTGGCACCTGGCCTTGGAGGAAGGCGAGGAGTTCGGGGAAGGTGGCGTGTTCCAGGGTGTAAGCCCGCTCCAAGCGGGGCTTGGGCTGGGCCAGGGCTGGAAGGGGCCTAAAGTCAATCCCCGCCCGTTGCAGGATGTCGGAGAAGCGGGCGTGTTGCTCCGGGGTGGCCAGGACGGAGAGGATGGCCTTGAGGCGGCCCCCTTCCTCCACCACGATCCAGTTCACGTTGAGCCCGGCGGCTTCCCGGGAGAGGAAGGGGAGAAGGTCGTTCTGCACCCAGGTTTTGGCCCCGTCAATGTTGACCACGGTGCGCACCTGGCCCTGGGCGTCCACCTCGGTTCGTCGGTAGGCCACCTCGGGAATGCCCACCACGTAGGGCCTCCGCTCCGCCGCTCCGGCGCGGCTTGGGGCGTCCACCAAGGCGGTGATCACCTGGGTGGGGGCCACCACCACCACATCCGGGGGCAGGAAGAGGTAATCCAGGTTGAACTGGGCCCCGTAGGTGGCGAAGAGGAGGTCCCAGACCTCGCGGAAGGGCTTTCCTTGGAAGTCCAGCTTCACGTTGGGCAAGGGGGGTTGGGCCTTGGCCGGATCCCCCGAGGCGTCGTAAGCCCGGTAGATGAGGGGCTGAAGGCCCACGCTCTTGGCCAGGGCTTCCAGGACCACGTCCAGGGGCAAGGTGGCCCCAGCCCGCACCTGGCTTTCCGAAACCTTCAAGTCCACCTTGGCGGCGAAGCGGGGCTCGTCCGGAAGGCTTCCCGCCAGGGCCACGAGGCTTAAGGCCAAGGGAACTAGGGTAAATGCCTTAATAAGCGATTTTCTCACTGACCACCTCCCGCTTGCGTTTGTAAAATCGCCAGGTCTAACGTTTCTTCTTTTAAAGCCAAGGTGATGCGGTCGCCCTCTATGCGCCGCACCACCGCCTCGGTGCCGGGGATTTGGCTACCCACGGGCAACACCAGGTAGCCCTCCTTGCTTTCCAAAATGGCCACGCTCACCGGGCCCAAGAGGGTGCCGGAAAGCTTCAGGCCCTTTTCCGCCACCAGGGCCTCGAGGGGGGTCTTGGCCCCAGGAGTTTGCGGCGCTTCCCGGGTCCCTTGGGTGGCCTCCTCTTGGGCTAAGGGGGCTTCCACCAATGTTGCCGGCGGGGTCAAGGCCACGCCCGCTTCCACTTGGGCGGCCGGGACCGCCGCCTTGGGGGTGGGGGTGAGGACCTTGGGGGCGGGAAGGGCGCCCTGGGTGCCCGGAAGGGGCCTGGGAGCGGTGGCCACCTGGGGCGTGGGCAAGGGGGTGCCCTGGCTTACCCGCACCGGGGCCCCCGTGGGAACGGGCTGGGGCCGGATGGATGGGGTGGGCGTGGGCGAGGGAGCTGGGGGCGGGGCCTCCACCACCAGGGGCACGAAGGGGTTCGGGGGCGGGGCCTCCTGCTTGGCCTGGGGCAGCACCGGGAGGGGAGTGGCCTTGGCGGCCTCCGCCTGGGACGTGGGGGTTTGGGGGGCTGCGGCCTGGGAAGGAGCGGCGGGCCGGCTCGGGGTGGGCTCGGCGAGCGGGGGGATGGGGGGAGCCTCGAGGGTCTTGGGCGTTTCCCCCGTGGGGGCTTGGGGCGCTTCCACCGTCACCGGTGTTTGGGCCGGCAGGTAAAAGCCCACGTACCACAAGCTGATGGCGCTCACCAGGAGTAGCCCTGCGAGGAGGATTTTGGTGGACTGGGGCAGGTTCCGCCAGGCCTGGGCGAGGCGCGCGAGGGCTTCCTTCACCGCTCACCTCCTTGGCCTTGCTGGCCGGAAGGCGTGCCGGCGCTCTCCAGATCCTTGGCCAGCATGTAAAGGGTCAGGGTCAGGCTGGTGCTCAAGAGGGGGTTCAGGTCCTGGCCCTGGACGCTCAGGTTGATCCCGGAAAGGGAGCTAAAGCGGGAGAGGCTTTCCAGGCGCCTTAGGTAAGCGTAGGTTTCCGGGAAAGGCCCCTCCAGGGATAGGGCCAGGTTCACCGCCCGCACCTCGGGCACGGGGGCCGAGGTGGGGGAGCGGGTGAAGGACCGCACCGTCACCCCGCTGCGCAGGGCTTCGCCCAGGATCTCGTTCAGCACCTGGGCTAGCCGCTCCTCCCGGGGAAGCGCCCTGAGGAAGGCTTGGCGCTCCGCTTGGAGCTGGGCGATGGCTGCCCGGAGCTCGGGGAGGGCCCGTTGCGCCTGGCGGCCCCGGTCCCGCTCGGGGATGAGGGTTTGGATCTCCTGACGCACGGCCTCGGTTTCCTGCCGGAGGGGAACGATAAGGAGGAAGTACCAGAGGAGGGCCACCACCACCGTGAGGAAGATGGTGATGAGGGCCCACTCCCGCTGCCCCAGCCTAGCGAGCACCTTGCTCACCCCCCACCGCACCCACCCGGGCGCTAAAGGTGTAAATGCCCCGGTTCTGGTCCAAGGAAGCCCCCTGAAACTCTATGCCGAAGCGGGGCGAGGTTTCAAAGGCCTGGATGAAGCGCACCAAGGCGTTTTGGTTCAGGGCTTCCCCCTGGAGGGTGAACTCCACCCGCACCTTCTTGCCGTCAAAGGCCCCGTTTTGCGCTTGTTGCGCCGCTTCCTCCTCCGTGAGGGCCCGGGTGCCCACGGAGCGAAGCGCCACGGGGAAGCGCCCCCCTTCCCGGGGGATTTGGTTGATGAAGGCCGCCAGGTACTCGGACCAGGGGACGAAGTTCTTGCGCAAGCCCTCCCGGATGGAGAGGAGGGCCTCGAGGGCCTTCCTCTCCTGCTGCAGACGATTTTGCTCCTGGATGAAGGGCTTTAGCGCCTCCACCTCGGCCCTTAGGGCGTCCCGCTCCTCCTTGGCCAGGGAAAGCTCGGTGTAGGCGGTGTAGTGCAGGAAGCCCAGGGTGAGGAGGACCACCAGGGCGAATAGCGCCGCCGCCAGCCGCCACCAGCCGGGCTCCACCCGGCGGCGCAGGTTCTTGGGCAGGAGGTTTAGCCTAATCAAGGGGACTCACCCCCCTCAGGGCCAGGCCCATGGGCACCATGAGCTCGGGCCCCGCTTCCCGTAGCTTCTCCAGGTCAAAGCGCTTGGGGTCCACCTGGATGCTCGCCCAGGGGTCGGGCACCTGGAAGTTGACCCCCAGGGTGTCGGTGAGCAAGGTGGCGAGCCCTCTCAAGCGGCTTCCGCCCCCGTAGAGGTAGCCCACCTCGGGTTGGATGTCCCCGAGCTGGACTCGGAAGAACTCAAGGCTGCGGCGGATTTCCTGCGTCAAGTCTACGAGGATGGGCCGGATGGCGTCGTAGATGCGGGCGGGGCTATACCGTTCCCGCTCGGCGTCAAAGTCCAAGAGGAGCTCCTCGTCCTCGGTGGGGATGGTGGCGAGGCCGTAGGTGCGCTTGACGTCCTCGGCGGTGAGGAAGTCCAGGCCGAAGGTCTTGGCGATGGCCTCGGTGAAGTCCTTGCCCGAAAGGGTGAGGACGCGCACCGCCAGGGGGCGGTCCCCCCGGGTGAGGACCAGGCTGGTGCTTTCCGCCCCAATCTCCACCGCCACCGTGACCCGGTCCGGCTCCTTGGTGAGCTCTTCCTCCAAGGGGTAAAGCCCGGCGAAGGGCTTGACGTCCAGGACCACCGGGGTAAGCCCCGCCCCCCGCAGGGCCTCAATGAGGCCGGCCACGGCCTCCTGGCGGGCCGCCGCCACCATGACCTCCATCTGCTCCCCTTCCGCCACCTCGGCCAAGGGGTCCAGGGGGGCGAAGTCCAGGATGACCTCGTCTATGGGGAAGGGAATGTAGCGCTCCGCCTCCCAACGCACCGCCTCCTCCATCTCCTTGGGGGGCATCTTGGGCACTTGGAGGGTGCGTAGGATGACGGCGGGGTTGGGCACGGCGCTCACCACGTACCGCTTCTTCGTCCGGGCCTCGCCGAGAAGCTCGCGGATTTCCTGGGATAAGGCCCCGGGCTCCGTCACCATCCCGTCCACCACGGTGCCGGGAGGGAGGGGGCGGGTGGCGTAGGCCCGGAGGACGGGCGGGTGGCCGGAAAGCTCCACCAGCTTCAGGCTGGAGGCGCCCACCTCGAGGCCCAAGGCCTCCACCCTGGGTCTAAATAGCTTGCTCAAACCCGAGAACACGGCACCTCCTTATCAAGCTGCGTGGACAACCGAGTCCGAAGTCATAGGCGAACCTAGCTGTAGTGTATACCACTTAGGGCGGTTGGGAAAGGGGCCCTAAGGGTAGATGGTCTCAGTTTACCGAAGGAGCCTTAAAGGGCACTTAACCCTCCCCGTTCAGGCGGGGAGGGTCCTGGCGCCAGGGGTTAGAGGGTTTTGAGGGCTTCCACCACCGCTTGGGTGAAGGCTTCCGTGGTGGCGGTGCCTCCCAAATCGGGGGTGCGGGGGCCCTTTTCCAGGACGAGGTCCACCGCCCTTTCCACCTTTTTGGCCGCTTCCTTCTCCCCCAGGTAGTCCAGCATCATGGCGGCGGAAAGGATGGTGGCGGTGGGGTTGGCGATGCCTTTGCCGGCGATATCCGGGGCGGAGCCGTGGACAGGTTCAAACACCGCCGTGGTGTCCCCGATGTTGGCGGAAGGCGCAAGCCCCAGGCCGCCTACAAGCCCGGCGGTGAGGTCCGAGAGAATGTCCCCCAGGAGGTTGGTGGTGACGATGACATCAAAGCGCTCGGGGCGCATGACAAGCTGCATGGCGCAGTTGTCCACGATGATGTCCTGCACGTTGACCAAGGGGTAATCCTTAGCCACCTCCCGCACCGTGTCCAGGAAGAGGCCCTGGGTCACGGGCAGGACATTGGCCTTGTGGGCGATGTGGAGCGTCTTGCGGGGGCGGCTTTCCGCAAGCTTCAGGGCCACGCGCCCGATGCGCTCGCTGGCCTTCTTGGAAATCACGGCGTCGGCGATGGCCACGTCTAGGTAGCGCCGCTCCTGTTCCACGTAAAGGCCTTCCGTGTTCTCCCGCACGATGATGAGGTCCACCCCAGGGCGGCTTCCCGGGATGGGACGGCTCTTGGCGGGACGGACGTTGGCGTAAAGGTCCAGCCGCCGCCTCAGGTAGCGGATGGCCCCGAAGAAGCCCGGTACCTTGCGGGTGGGGCTGGTGGCGGCCCCGAAGAGGGTGGCGTGGCAAGAGAGGATCTTCTCTACGGTTTCCTCAGGGACGGAGGTCCCTCTTCGCTCAAAGGTTTCCCAGCCGGCTTCGGCCTCCACGAACTCCAACGGGAGCCCGGTGGCCTCTAGGACTTTCCTGGCGGCGGGCACTACCTCGTGCCCGATGCCGTCTCCTTCAATCAAGCAGATGCGGTACGCCATCTTGCCTCCCGGTTAGGGGTATCCCCCCTCCATATACACTACACTGCTTTCGGCAGAGGAGGGTGGGGCTTAGGCCCGCAGGGCCAAGAGAAGCCAAACAAGGGCCAGATACAGGAGAACCCGCAATGCTTGCTCCCGGCGGGTGAGGCGCGGGCGGCTAGACTTTAGGGCCCCTTCCACCACCACCCCCCCGATGCCCAACAGGATGAAGAGGTCCCCCGGGCTCACCACCTTGCGCAAAGGGGGTAGAGGAATCACGTCCCCCAGGAAGGGGAGGCGGGTGGTCTCGTCTAACAGGGCGTGCACGGCATCGCCCTTGGCCTGGACAACGGGCACGAAGTCCCCGAGGCCTACCCGTTCCAGGGCCTCGGCGCTCACGGGCATGTGCCCCCCGTTGGCGAAAATGACGGCGGTATTAAGAAGGAGCCCCACCAGGACCAGGTAAAGGCTTTTGAGATGGCGGTTTTGGTAGAGGCCGTAGCCCACCAAGAGGAGGACCACCAACTTGGCCAAAGGCCCCGCCCACTCCGGTTGGAAAAGACCCCGGTAGGTGCCGTAGGCGAGCCCTCCCTCCACCAAGGCGGCGAGGAGGAAGGCCCAAGGGGCCTTTAGGTCTATCCCTCCGAGGTCCTTGGGCCGGACTCCGAGGGCGAGGGCGAGTCCGAGGCCAAAGAGAGCTGCGGCGAGGTAGAGCGTAATAAGGATCCCTCCTTTGCTGCGAGGTAGGTTTCCCGGTCACGCCAGATGGGGTTTTGCTCCCAAAGTTGGGTGAAGAGGCGGACCAGGTCGGGGTCAAACTGGCGGCCGGAGTTCTCTTGAACCTCCTTTAGGGCTTCCTCGGGCGTGAGTGCCTTCCGGTAAGGGCGCCCGGCGGTCATGGCCTCGTAGGCGTCCGCCAGGCCCACGATGCGGGCCTCGTCTGGGATGTTGTGCCCGGCGAGGCCCTTGGGATAGCCCCGCCCATCCCAGCGCTCGTGATGGTGGAGGATAACCCGGTAGACCAGGTCGTCAAAAGCTACTTTCCGGGCTGGGGAGAGGAGTTCCACCCCCTTTTGCGGATGGCTTTGGATAAGGGCGTACTCCGCGTCCGTGAGGTTTCCGGGCTTCAAGAGCACTGCTTCCGGGATGGCGATTTTGCCAATGTCGTGAAGCCTCGCCGCCCGGTAGATGTCCTGGGCCTTGGCCTGGTCCTTGTAGAAGGCCAGGGCCAGGTCCCGGGAGATATCCGCCACGCGCTCGGAGTGGAAGCGGGTTTCCTGCTCTTTGGCCTCCAGGGCGTTCATCAGGACTTCCAGGGTGGTATCAAAGGCCTGTTCTAGCCTGACCTTCTCATCCCAGTAGAAGCGGCTGTAGTAGAGGGGGATGAGGAACATAAGGACAGTCCACCCCCCCCAGTTGCCGATAAGGGGCGTCTCGTAGGCCCGGGCCAGGAGGAGGGCGAGGGGGGAGAGGAGGATGTAGCTGAGGGCAAGCCAGTTAAAGTTTTTTCGCCAGACTTCTGTAAAAGGGGTACCACTATCTAGGTGGATTATGTACGTTACCGATCCGATATTCGCGACAAAAAAAGCCAGGGAAGCCAGAACAATGCCAAAAGCTGCGCTCAGATTCCAGCTCCCTAGCCAGAGGGGGTTTTCCTGAAAAAAGGTCCACACCAGGGCAGCGAAAGCCGTGGCAAGCCCATCTTGCGAGCGGTTGAAAAGTTCTTTGTACCAGACGCTTCCCCCCCATTGCGCCAAAAAAGCGACCAAAGGAGCCACCCAGGGTGGGGTAAGGATAAGTAGCGCGAGCGCGAAGAGAAAGAGTTGGCTCATGCCCGCACTCAGAGGTAAACGAACTTCTACCCTGACACTCCAAAAAACCAATCCGGCCCAGAAAATTAGGTCCCAAATGTTTAACTGGAGGGGCTTGTCTTTGTATTGCCAAAAGAGGTAAGCTTCTAAGGCCGCAAAGGCTGCGAAGCAACCGAGAACAAAGAGAAGGATGCGCAAGGGTGGTACATCTACGCCTTTGCTTTGCAATAACCTCTTTAAGCTTGGGAGTGCCACGCTATGAGGATAGCATGCTCTGAGGAAAAAGGAAAACTGGCCAGAAACCTGGCCAGTTCTTTTACCTCCAGTGAGCGCTAGCCCCAGCTGCAAGCCCGAGAGCGATCAGAGAGCCGATGAGCGTCAGAGCCTTAGCGATGAGCTTCTTCATCTTCATCCCTCCTTTTCCTCAGCTTCCGGGGGGTCGGCCCCGTTTGCTTGTCTTTCACTTTAGGGGGGGTCTGTCAATACTGTCAAGAGGGGAAGAATAGATATCTACACGATAAAAACTGCCATTACCGCCACATAAACTTGGAACGACGAAGATTTACACTACCCAGCCTAGCACAAGGCCTGCCAGCTGGGTAGAGGTCCTGGTTTGGGGGGGAACCTTCCGGGTTGGGGGAATACGAGGAACAACAAAGAGGCCCGTGGGGCTAACTACCCCACGTGGCCCCAATGGCCCGCTTTAAATGCAACCCCAGAATACACCGGCAATACCCAAAAAATGCGAATCCGCCGAAAATTTACTGCCCCAAATGCACACCCGGAATTAGGGAATTTTGCCGCAGGTTCCCACCCCCTTCAGGTTTAGTTTAGCAAGAAGGGGGACCGGGGCAAGGGCAAAAAAGAACCGCCCCATTGGGGGCGGTGGTTGGTGCCGAGGGGCGGAATCGAACCGCCGACACTGCGATTTTCAGTCGCATGCTCTACCAACTGAGCTACCTCGGCCTGGCGGCCCCGACGGGACTCGAACCCGCGATCTCCCACGTGACAGGCGGGTGTGTTAACCAACTACACCACGGGGCCTAGAGGTTTTGCCGGGTCGGGGGCGTCCGACCGGGCACTTAGGATGATAGCCGGGGGAAAGGGAAGTGTCAAGGTTAACCTGGACCGAGGTCTTCGCCTTTCACCGCACCCGGAGGGGGATTGGCCGGCAGAGCTTGTTGGTGGACCGGGGGGAGTCGGGGTACCGGAACGTCTTCCTTCCGGATGGCCGCATCCTCTACATGGGGGAAGGGAAACGGGGAAACCAGGAGCCCTTGGGGGGCAACTTGAGGCTTCTCCTGGCCCACCAGGAGGGGACCCCTTTTCGGGTTTTCCTCCGGGAAGGGCCCGGGGTTTGGCGGGTGCTCGGGTGCTACCGGGTGGAGGGGTGGCGCTACGCTCTTCTGGAAGAGGAGGGGCGGTACGTGTACTGGTTTACCCTTGCGCCTTGTAGATGCGAAGGAGGCCCTTGAGGGTTAGGTCCTCGTCCACCACGTCAAAGGAGGGGCAGAGGTCCTTGAGGGTGCCGGCGAAGCCTCCGGTGGCGATGACCAAGGCCTCCCCTGCCTCCTCCTTGAAGCGGCGCACCATGCCCTCCACCAAGGCGGCGTAGCCCAGGACGAGCCCCGAGCGCAAGGCGTCCAAGGTGTTCTTGCCCACCACGCCCTTAGGGGGCACCAGGTCTATGCGGGGCAGTTTGGCGGTGCGGGCGGCGAGGGCGTCGGCGGCGGTCTGGGGGCCGATGGTGATGGCCCCGCCCAGGTAGCGGTTGGGGGCTTCTACCAAGTCAAAGGTGGTGGCGGTGCCGAAGTCCACCACGATGTAGCGGCCCGTGGGGCTTGGGTAGCCCAGGGCCCCCACGGCGTTCACCAGGCGGTCCGCCCCCGCCTCCTTTGGGTTGTCTATGAGGACCTGAAGGCCCGTGCTTTCGGCGTCCACCACCTGGGCCCGGATGCCGAAGAGTTTTTCTATGGCCTCCTTCATCTCCCGCTCCACCGGGGGGACCACGCTGGAGAGGAGGGCGGCCTTGGGGGGCGGGAGGCCGTCCAGCGAAAAGAGGTTTTTGAGGAGGACCCGGTACTCGCTTTCCATCCGCATCCGGTCGGTGTGGATGCGGAAGTGGGCCACGAGGTCTTCGCCGGCGAAGACCCCGAGGGCGGTGGAGGTGTTGCCGATGTCCACAGCGAGGAGCATCTAGCCTTCCTCTCCCCCTTCCCAGGGTTCCAGGACCACCCGGGTGGTGATCTCGGCGTTGAGGCTAGCGGAAACGGAGCAGTACTTGGTGTGGGAGAGGTGGACGGCCCGTTCCAGGGCCTCGAGGGTCACGTTGGGCCCCGAGGCGATGTGGGTCACGGTGATGTGGGTGTAGCGCCGGGGGTGGGTTTCCGCCCGCGCCCCCTCCACCTCCACCCGGTAGCGGGCGACGGGCTGCTTCTTCTTGCGCATGATGTCCACCACATCGTAGGCGGTGCAGGCCCCTAGGGCCATGAGGAGGAGTTCCATGGGGCGGGGCCCGGTGGCGGGCTGGTCCCCGTCAATCATCACCTTGTCCCCCTGCTCGTTCACCCCCAGGAAGCGGTGCCCCGTGAGGTTGTAAACCACCACCTTCTTCGTCATGAGGCAAATTTTACCAAGCCCTCAGCTTTGCCGCTAGAATAGGCGTGAATGCGGGTTCTTGCCTGGGTTCTGGCCTTATGGAGTTTGGCCTACGCTTTCCCTCGCGTGGGGGCGCACGAGGGCTTCACGCGCTTGGTCTTTGACCTGCCGGGCAAGGAGGTGGCCTACACCCTTTCCCAAGAAGAAAACCTCTTGGTCTTGGTCCTCACCGGGCTGAGCGCCGAGGCGAAGGACCAAGTGGTGAACTCCAAGGAAGTGGCCTCGGTGCAGACGGTGCCCGAGGCGGGGCGGGTGCGGGTCCTGGTGCGCCTAAAGGGGCCAGTGGAGGTGGAAACCCGCCGCTACAGCGACCCCGAGCGCCTGGTGGTGGACATAAGCCTCAAGGCTTCCGCCACCCCTTCCCCCAAGCCGAAGCCCGAGGCGCCCCCCAGCGCCAAGGCGCCCAAGCCCCCGAGGCCCGTGGTCCTCCTGGACCCCGGCCACGGGGGGGTGGACCCGGGCATGGTGGGGTACGTGGTGGAGAAGGAGGCGGTGCTGGACGTGGCCCTTCGCCTGAAGCGCCTTCTTGAGCGGGAGGGGATTGAGGTGCGCCTCACCCGGGATAGGGACATGCATCTTTCCCCGGACAAGCGGGAGGACCTTTCCCGCCGGGCGGCCCTAGCGGATAGCTCCCAGGTGAACCTCTTCATCTCCATTCACGTGAACGCCACCCCCACCCGCACCGCCCAGGGGGTGGAGGTCTTCTACTTCGGCCGGGCCCAGGACCCCCGGGTTCTCGCCCAGGTCATCCGGGAAAACGGGGGTGGGGACTTGGGGCAAAGGCTCACCCGGGAGGCCCAGGGCGTGGCCGAGCGGATCCTCACCGACATCGTGGCCCAGGCCAACCAACGCTACAGCCAGCGCTTGGCGGAGACCCTGGGGCGGAAGCTCTCCCAGGCCACGGGGAGCCCTTACCGGGGTAGTTTCCCCGGCGACCTCTTCGTCCTCCGCTACGCCAAGGTGCCGGCGGTTTTGGTGGAGATCGGCTTCGGCGACCATCCGGTGGAGGGGCGGCGGCTGGCCGACCCCGCGTACCGGGACAAGGTGGCGCAAGGGCTTTTGGCGGGGGTCCTCACCTTCTTGGCCAACGGGGCCTTCGCCCGCTAGAAGGGGAGGGCTTCCAGGGCTTCCTTGGCGGTGGGGAAACGCTCCGCCGGGCTTTTGGCCAGGAGGCGTTCCAGAAAGGCTTGTTGCTCCGCCTCGAGGCCAGGGACGGCGGGGATGGGGCCTTGAAGGTGCCCCCAAAGCACCTCCTCCGGCGCCCCCACAAAGGGGTGCTCCCCGGCCAGGATCCAGTAGAGGATGACCCCGGCGGCGTAGACGTCCGCCTCGGGGCCGGGGCTTTGCCCCAGGACCTGCTCCGGGGCCAGGTAGGGGAGGGTGCCCACCCTGAGGGGTTTTTTGAAGGCCTCGAGGGCGGGCCCCGAAAGGTCAAAGTCCACCAGCCTGGCCTCGTCCGTGCCCGCCACGATGATGTTTTCCGGCTTCACGTCCCGGTGGACTAGGCCTTGCTCGTGCATGTGGGCCAGGGCGGAAAGGAGCTGGCGGAAGACAAAGAGGGCCCTTTTGCGTTCAGGGCGGCGGAGCATCCAGCGGCCCATCTCCTCCCCGGGGGCGTAGGCCAGGAGGAGGGCGGGGCCTTCTTCTAGGTCCAGGGGCTCGAGGACGGGGTTGAGGTTGGGGTGGGAAAGCCTTTTCCCCACCCATAGCTCCCGGTCCCTTCGGGCCTTGGCCCCTTGGGGGAAGACCTTGAGGGCGTAAGGGGTACCGAAGCGGTCAAAGGCCAGGAAGACGCTGGCCAGGGCCCCTTGGCCTAAGAGCCGCACCACCCGATACCTTTGCAGGAGCACCTTCCCGGTGAGGCTCACCGCCCTCACTATACCCGCCCCTCACCTCTTTCACCCATAGGCCCTTTAGGATTTTCCCGTGCGCGGGCTTGCGCTTTCCGGCGGTGGGGCCAGGGGCCTCGCCCACATCGGGGCTTTGGAGGTTTTCTTGGAGGCGGGGCTAGCCTTCCAGGTGGTGGCGGGGACCAGCATGGGGGCCATCGTGGGGGCCTTTTTCGCCGCCGGGCTTGCCCCCGGGGAGATCCTGGCCATCGCCCGGAAGACCCCGTGGCTTGGCCTGTTGGGCCTTTCCCCTCGGGAAGGGCTTTTTTCCCGGCGGAAGCTCAAGGACTTCCTGGCGGAGTACCTCCCTCCCACCTTCGCCGAGCTTAAGCGCCCCCTGGCGGTGACCGCGGTGGACGTGCGCTCGGGAAGGCTCCTTTTCCTCACCCAAGGCGATCTGCCCAGCGCCGTCTTGGCCTCCGCCGCCTACCCGGGCCTCCTCGCCCCGGTGGAGCGGGAAGGGCGGCTTCTCTTTGACGGGGGCGTTTTGGACAACCTGCCCGTGGACGCCGCCCGGCTCCTGGGGGCCACGGAGGTTTACGCCGTGGACGTGACCCCAGAGCGCTCCCTGAAGGAAGGTCCCCGGGGGCTTCTCGCCCTGGCCCGGCGAGCGGTGGACCTGATGCAGTCCCACCTCACCTCCGTGCGCTTAAGCCTTTACGCCCCTGAGGTTTACGTGCGGCCTTTCCTTCCCGAGGTGGGCGTAGAGGACTTCCGCCGCCTCGAGGAGATCGTGGCGGCGGGGCGCGAGGCGGCCAGGCGCGCCCTTGAGGGTAGAGTAGGAGGGGTATGAAGGCCTTTTGGGAATACCTTTTCAAGGAGTGGTTTCGCCAGGTGGGGGAGGCCCTCCTGGTGGCCTTTTTGGTCACCACCTTCGTCTTCACCACCGTGGGGGTGGTGGGGCAGAGCATGTTCCCCACCTTGAAAAACGGCGAAAGGGTCCTGGTGCCCAAGTGGGAGACTTGGCTCGTGCGCTTTGGCCTTCGGGAGTGGCGCCGGGGGGAGATCGCCATCCTCAAACCCCCGGAGGGCACCCCCTACGCCACCGCCCGCTTCCCTGTCCTGGGCTTTTCCTTCCGCGCCTTCTTCATTAAGCGCATCGTGGCGGTGCCGGGGGACGAGGTGTACGTGGAGCGGGGGGTGGTCTACGTGAACGGAACCCCCCTGGACGAGCGGCACATCACCGACCACCTCTCCCCCTGGCCCGACTCCTTCCCCGGGGTGTGTTACAAGGACGGTCGCATGACCCGGATCATCACCCAACAGGGGGATTTTCCCGTGGAGCTCCTTCCCGCCTACTTGAAGCCCCTTAGGGAGATGCTCCTTCCCCCTTCCGAGGAGGTCTTAGCCCGCAGCCGCCTTACCGAGGCCTGCGAGGTGGGGAAGATTAAGCTGAGGAAAGGCTACTACTTCGTCATGGGGGACAACCGCACCCTGGGGGGCAGCGAGGACTCCCGCACCTTTGGCCCCGTGCCGGTGGAGGCCATCGCCGGGCGGGCGAGCTTCGTGTGGTGGCCCCTTGTCGTGCGGGAGGAGGGGGGGGTGCGCCTGAACCTCAGGCCCCTTTCCCCGCCTCCCGTCTACGGGCTCAAGTGAGGACGGCCACGATGAGCCTCCCGGGCCCGTGGACCCCCTTCACCATCACCTGGCCGATGTCCGCGCTCTTGGAGGGGCCGGAGTGGAGGCCGAGGGCGCTGGGGAGCTCCTTTAGGTCCTGGAAGGCCTGGAGGAGGGTGGGGTAGACCCTTTCCCTTTCCACCAGGACCAGGTGGGTGGGGGGGAGGAGCTGGGCCCGGCGCCCGTCGGCGCTGGAAAGGGCCAGGGTGCCCGTTTCCGCCACGGCGAAAAGCGCCCAGGAAACCCCCAGAGGGGCCTCCTCGGGGGGGAGGGGGTTGAGGCCTTCGCGGAAGGGGGTAGGGACCCCCTGGCCGAAGGCCACCCCGGGAAGCCCCTGGGCCAGTTCCCTCAGGAGGGCCTGGGCCCCTTCAGGGGAAAGGAGGTGGGGTTCGGCCCCGTTTTCCGCCAGGCGCGCCAGGAGGAGGGGTATGGGGTCCTCGGGGAAGGGCGGGTGGGGGTGTTCGGGAAGAAGGGCCTTGGGGCGGCCCTCCAGGGCCCGCCGGATGCGGTTTAGGATGCGGGTCCTAGCGTCCATGGCCTTCCTCCATCTCCCGCCAGAGCTGGTGGAAGGGCTTGGGGCTGGGCTTTAGGGGGCCTCTTCCCTCCGTCCAGGCCCTGAGGAGGGGGAGGAGGTCCTGGGGGAGGGGCAGGCCCCTGAGGGCCTTGGAGAAGAGGCGGTAGAGGGCGGGGCTTTCCATGACCCTGCGGTAGGCGGCGAGCGTGGCCCGTTCCCAGGCGGGGCTTAGGCCCTCCGCCACCGCCCGGTGGCGCCAGGTGAGGAGGAGCTTGGGGATGGGGATCTTGACGGGGCAGGCCTCGAGGCAGGCCCCGCAGAGGGTGGAGGCGTAGGGGAGGGGGTACGCCTCCTCCAGGGAGAGGAGCCCGGGGTCCAGGACCGCCCCGATGGGGCCGGAGTAGACGTAGCCGTAGGGGTGGCCCCCGGTTTGGCGGTAGACGGGGCAGGCGTTGAGGCAGGCCCCGCAGCGGAGGCACCTTAGGGTCTCCCAGGCCTCGGGGTCGGCGAGGAGGGCGGTGCGGCCGTGGTCCACCAGGACCACGTGCACCTCCTCGGGGCCCTCCTCCCCCTTTCGGGCGGGGCCTTGGATGAGGGAGACGAAGGTGGAAAGGCGCTGCCCCGTGGCCGCCCGGGCGGTGAGGGGGAGGAAGAGGGCCAGGTCCTGGAAGCGGGGGAGGAGCTTCTCAATCCCCACGAAGGCCACGTGGACCTTGGGCAAGGAGGTGGAGAGGCGGATGTTCCCCTCGTTCTCCATGAGGGCCAGGGTGCCCGTTTCCGCCACCAGGAAGTTGGCCCCGCTAATCCCCAGTTCGGCGGTGAGGAAGGCCTCCCGGAGCACCTTGCGGGCCACCTGGGCCAGGGCCTCGGGGGAGGCGTCCAGGGGGGTGCCGAAGCGCTCGTGGAAAAGCGTTTGGATCTCCTTAAGGGAAAGGTGGATGGCCGGGCCCACGATGTGGCTTGGGGGTTCCCCCAGGAGCTGGATCAGGTACTCCCCCAGGTCGGTCTCGTAGACCTCCACCCCCAAGGAGGCCAGGAGGGGGTTTACCCCGAGCTCCTCCGTGAGCATGCTCTTGGCCTTCACCGCCCGCTTCACCCCGCGCCGCTCTACGATCTCCCTTAGGAGGCGGTGGGCGTCCTCCGGCTCCTCAGCGTAGTGGACCTGGACCCCGTTTTCCTTTAGCCGCTTTTCCGCCAGCTCCAGGTACTGGTCCAGGTGGCTCAGCGCGTGGTCCTTGATGGCCTTGGCCCGCTCCCGCCACTCGGCGATGGGCACCTCGGCGTAGGCCTTGAGGCGGTTCCTATCAAAGTGCAGGGTGGCCCCTGTTACCGCCTCCCGCACCCCAGGTTTTTCCCGGAGGAGCCTCGCCGCCTCCTTGGGGTAAAGCTTGGCCTTAGCCCGCATACGCCTCCCAAAGCAAGGTGGCGAGGGGCGCCACCTTTAGGCCCACCCCCTTCTTGGCCAGGCGCCCCGCCAGGTGCAGGAGGCAGCCCGCGTCCGTGGAGGTGAAGACCTCCGCCTGGGGCAAGGTGGCGACCTTGCGGTCCGCCATGGCCAAGGAGACCTCGGGGAGCTTCACCGAGAAAAGCCCCCCAAAGCCGCAGCACTCCTCCGCCGCCTCCCAGGGCACGAGCTCCGCCCCGGCCCCCTTTAGGAGAAGGAGGGGCTCCTCCCGCACCCCAAGCTCCCTCAGGGCGTGGCAGCCGTGGTGGTAGGCGATCCGCTTTCCCTTAAGCCCTTCCCCCAGCTTTTCCACCCCCAGGACCCCCACCAGGAAAGCGGAAAGCTCATAGGTCCTCTCGGCGAGGTCCAGGGCCTTTTGGCTTCCAGGAAGGAGCTCGGGGTAGTGGTTTTTCACCATGCTGGCGCAGCTTCCCGAGGGCAGGACCACGTAGTCCGCTTCCCGGAAGACCTCGAGGGTCCTTCGGGCCAAGGGCCTCGCCTCCTCCCAGTAGCCGGCGTTGAAGGCGGGCTGGCCGCAACAGGTCTGGCCCTCGGGGAAGTCCACCTCCACCCCCAAGGCCCTTAGAAGCCGTACCGCCGCCACCCCGGCCTCGGCGAAGAACTGGTCCGCCAGGCAGGTGATGAAGAGGGCTACCCGCATTTGCGCCCCAGTATACCTCCGCTCACGCGCCCTTCTGCTTCCGCCAAGCCGCCTTAAGAAGGGCGTCTCCCAGGGCCACCAGGGGGAAGGCTAGGACCGAGAGGCCAAGCCAAGGACCCGGGTAGGCGTGGTGGAAGGCCTGGGCCAAGGGGGAGGTGTAGGCGAGGAAGAGGAGAGCAAGGCTCGCCAAAAGGGCCCAGGCCATAAAAGGGTTGGTTTTGAGGGACAGGCGCCAAAGGGGATGAACGTCGCTCCGGCTCGCTAGGGCGTTGGCCGCTTGGCCGAAGACCACGGCGGCGAAGGCGCTTCCCGAGGCCGCCGCCGCATGGTTCCCCAGGAAGAGGACGAGGAGGAAGGTGGCCATGGTCCAAAGGGCCTCGAGGGGGCCGAGGACCCCCAGGGCCCTCAGGAGCACCTCCCGGGTCACTAGGCCACTTTTGGGCGGGGGGGTTCGCATCACCGCCGCCTCGGGGGGTTCGGTGCCCAGGGCCAAGGAAGGGAGGGCGTCGGTGCCCAGGTCCAAGGCGAGGACGTGGAGCACGTTCAACGCCAAGGGGATCCGCCCCCCGGTGAAGGCCCAGGCCAAGAAGGGGAAGAGCTCGGCCACGTTGTCCGTGAGGTGGTAGGCGAGGAGGCGGCGCAGGTTGGTGTAGGTGGCCCGGCCTTGGCGGATGGCCTCGAGGATGGTGGCGAAGTGGTCGTCCAAAAGGATGATGTCCGCCGCTTCCCGGGCCACGTCCGTGCCCCTTAGACCCATGGCCACCCCCACGTGGGCCGTCCGCAGGGCGGGGGCGTCGTTCACCCCATCCCCGGTCATGGCCACCACGTGCCCCCGCGCCTGGAGCGCCTGGGTGATGCGGAGCTTGTCCTCCGGGGTGGAGCGGGCGATGACCACCTCGTCCCGGTCCACCAGGGCCCCTAAGAGGGCAAGGTCTTGGGGAAGTTCGGAGCCCAGGAGCAGCGTGGGGTTTTCCCGAACCAACCCCACTTTTCGGGCCACGGCCAGCGCCGTGGCCGGGTGGTCCCCGGTGACCATGAGGACCCGGATCCCCGCTTCCTGGGCCAGGCGCACCGCCTCCGCCGCTTCGGGGCGGATGGGGTCTTCCAGGGCCACCAGGGCGAGGAAGCGAAGCTCCCTTTCCGCCTCCTCGGCGGTGGCGGGGGGCGGGCCGGAAAGCTCCCGGTAGGCCAAGGCCACCACCCGATACCCTTCCTCTGCCCAGGCCTCCGCCTGGGCCAGGAGGGTTTCGCCCTGGGGCACTAAGGGGGCGATGGCTTCGGGGGCGCCTTGGACCACCAAAACGTTCCCGGCCACAAAGCCGGAGCGGCGCCGCCTAGGGTCAAAGGGGTAGCGGTGGACCACCGGGCCCAGGGGCTTCCCGCCCAAGGTCGCCCCCAGGCGCCTTAGGGCCTCCTCCAGGGGGTCTAACCCGGAGAGCTCCTCGGTGGCCAGGATGTCCGCGAGCACCTTGAGGTGGAAGGGGAGGGGGCCTTGGACCGCTTCGGGCCGCACCACGCCTTGGGGAGTGAGGAGGAGGCGGGCCTCGAGGCGGTTTTCGGTAAGGGTCCCCGTTTTGTCGGTGCAAATCACCGTGGTAAGCCCGAGGTTTTCCACCGCCTCCAGGCTCCGCACCAAGGCCTTCCGCGCTGCCATCCGCTGGGCGGCCACGGCCAGGGAAAGGGTGAGGGTGGGCACCAACCCCTCGGGTACCAAGGCCACCGTGACGCCAAGGGTGAAGACAAAAGCCTTGTAAAGGTCCAGCCCGGCCACCAAGAAGAGGACGAAGAAGGCCGCGCCAGCGCCCAAGGCCACCCAGGCGATGGTCTGCACCAGGCGCCGAAGCTCCTTTTCCAAAGGCGTGGCCTCCCGGGGAGGCGTCTGGCTGAGGCGGGCGATCTCCGCCAGGCGCGTGCGCCTTCCCGTTGCCACCACCTCCCCAAGTCCCTCCCCTCGGACCACCAGGGTGCCGGCCAAGACCAGGTCCCCGGGTCCAGGCGTTTCCGGCAGGCTTTCCCCGGTGAAGGCGGAGGCGTCCACCGCCAAGTCTTCGCTTTCCAAAAGGCGGATGTCCGCCGGGACGCGGTTGCCCAGGGTGAGCTTCACCACATCCCCGGGCACCAGCTCCCGGGCATCCAGGAGGCGGAAGCGCCCATCCCGCAGGACCATCACCCGCTGGGGCACGAGCTTGAGGAGCTCTTCCGCGGTGCGCTCGGCCCGGTACTCCTGCCAAAAGGAAAAAAGCCCGTTCACCCCGATGACCGCCAGGATGGCCACCGCCAGCTCGGGGGTGCCCGCCAGGTAGGCGAGCCCTGCGGCGGCCCAAAGAAGGAGGGCCAGGAGGTGGACGAACTGGCGCAGCAAAAGGACCCAGGGGCTAACTTTACGCCCCCGGGGGATCTCGTTGGGGCCGTAAACCTTTAGGCGTTCTTGGGCCGCGGCTTCGCTGAGTCCTAAAACGGCCATGGCTAAACCCAGGCGGCCATCTCTTTGCGGATCTTGAGGAGGGCTTCCACCAGGCGGTCCACCTCCTCCTGCGTGTTGTAGAGGTAGAAGCTGGCCCGGGCGGTGGCGGCCAGGCCCAGCTTGCGGTGCAGGGGCTGGGCGCAGTGGTGCCCGGCCCGCACGGCGATGCCCTCCCCGTCCAGGAAGGTGGCCAGGTCGTGGGCGTGGAGGCGGCCCAGGGTGAAGGGGATCACCGCCCCCCGGTCTGGCCCCTGGGGCCCGTAGACCTTGAGGTCCGGCACCTCCGCCAGGCGCTTTAGGGCGTAGTCCAGGAGGGCCCGGTCGTGGGCCATGACCCGCTCCATGCCCACCTCCATCAGGTACTGGGCCGCCTCCCCCAGGGCGATGGCCTCGGCGATGGGGGGAGTGCCCGCCTCAAAGCGCTGGGGCGGGGGGGCGTAGGTGGAGCGGTCCACGTGGACCTCCCGGATCATCTCCCCGCCTCCCAGGAAGGGCCCCATCTCCTCCAGCACCGGGTAGCGGCCCCAAAGCACCCCGGCCCCCGTGGGCCCCAGCATCTTGTGCCCGGAGAGGGCGAAGAAGTCGGCCCCCAGGGCCTTCACGTCCACGGGGAGGTGGGGGGCGGACTGGGCCCCGTCCACCACCACCAGGGCCCCCACCGCTTTGGCTCGCCGGGCGATCTCCGCCACCGGGTTGATGGTCCCGAGGACGTTGGACATGTGCACCAGGGAGACCACCTTGGTCCTCTCGGTGAGGAGGCGGTCCAGGGCACTCAGGTCCAACCTTCCCTCCTCCGTGAGGGGGATGGCCTTCACCTTCGCCCCGGTGAGGCCCGCCACCAGGTGCCAGGGGACGAGGCCCGCATGGTGCTCCATCTCGGTGACCAGGACCTCGTCCCCCTCCCGCAGGTGCCGTAGGCCCCAGGCGTAGGCCACCAGGTTCATGGCCTCGGTGGTGTTGCGCACAAAGACGATCTCCTGGGGGTTTGCGTTCAGGAAGCGGGCAAGCCTTTTGCGGGCCTCCTCGTAGGCCTCGGTGGCCTCGGCGGAAAGCCGGTAGGCCCCCCGGTGGACGTTGGCGTTCAGGGTCTCGTAGAAGCGCTTCAGGGACTCAATGACGCGCCTTGGCTTTTGGCTCGTGGCGGCGGAGTCCAGATAGACGAGGTCGGGCCGCCCGGCGATCAGGGGGAAGTCCACCCTTAGGGTGCTTAGGTCCATGCCCTCAGTCTAGTCCAGGCGCACCCGCCTGAGGAGCATGGCGTTTAGGGCCACGATCACCGTGGAGAGGCTCATGAAAAGCGCTCCCACCGCCGGAGAAAGGACGATCCCAAAGGGGTAGGCCACCCCGGCGGCCAGGGGCAGGGCGATGGCGTTGTAGCCCGTGGCCCAGAAGAGGTTCTGCACCATCTTGGCGTAGGTGGCCCGGGCGAGGAGGAGGGCGCGGACCACGTCCAGGGGGTCGCTTTCCACCAGAACAAGATCCGCCGACTCGATGGCCACGTTGGTCCCCGCCCCGATGGCGATGCCCAGGTCGGCCTCGAGGAGAGCGGGGGCGTCGTTAATGCCGTCGCCGACGAAGGCGGTGGGGCCTTGGGTCTTGAGCTCGCGTACGATCCGGGCTTTGTCCTGGGGTAGGACCCGGGCGTGGTACCGCTGAATTCCCAGCTCCTGGGCCACGGTTTTGGCCACGGCCTCGGCGTCCCCCGTGATCATCACGGGGGTGAGGCCCATGGCCTTCAGCCGTTGGACGGCTTCCTTGGCGGAGGGACGGATGCGGTCGGCCAAAGCGAAGTAGGCCAAAACCCGCTCCTCGTCCATGAGGGCAACGACGCTTTCCCCCCGGCCTTCGGCCTCCCGGAGGCCTCGCTTTAGGGCCTCGGACACCCTTAGCCCAAGCTCCTCCGCCCACTCGGGCCGGCCCACCCGGTAGCGTTTACCCTCGAGGGTGCCCTCCACGCCTTTGCCGGGGACTGCTTGGAAGTCCCGGACCTCAGGGCGGGGAAGCCCCCTGCCTTCCGCCGCTTCCACGATGGCCTGGGCCAAGGGGTGTTCCGAGAAAGCCTCGAGGGCCGCAGCTAGGGAAAGCACCTCTTCCTCGGAAAACTCCTCAGTGTATATTGCCCGAACGGCGAAGCGCCCCTCGGTGAGGGTCCCGGTCTTGTCCAAGGCCACGAAGCGGATCTCCCGGGCGCGTTCAAAGGCTTCCCGGTTCCGGACCAGGATGCCGTGCCGGGCAGCCAGGGCCGTGGCGTTCACCATGACCAGGGGGATGGCGAGGCCTAGGGCGTGGGGGCAGGCGATGACCACCACGGTTACTGCCAGGGAGAGGGCGAAGTTGAAGTCCCGTCCCAGGGCGAGCCAGACGAGGAAGGTGAGGGTGCCGAGGGTAAGGGCGATGTAGAAGAGCCACCCCGCAACCCGGTCTGCCAGGGCCTGGAAGCGGCTCCGGGAGGCTTGGGCTTCCTGTACCAGTCGCAGGATCTGGCTTAGGGTGGTGGCCTCCCCGGTGCGGGTGACCCGGACCTTGAGGGCGCCCTCCCCGTTCACCGCCCCGGCTATCACCTCGTCTCCCGGTTCTTTGGGCACGGGCCGGGACTCCCCGGTGAGGAAGGCCTCGTTCATCGTGGAAGCGCCCTCCACCACCACCCCGTCCGCCGGCACCTGCTCCCCGGGGCGGATAAGGATCAGGTCCCCCTCTTTGAGGGCGGAGACGGGTATGTCTTCTATGCGGTCGCCCACGATCCGGTGGGCGGTGGTGGGCATGAGCTTGGAGAGTTCCTCCAGGGCCCGGCTTGCTGCCTGCACCGAGGCCATCTCCAGCCAGTGCCCGAGGAGCATCACGTCAATGAGCGTGGCCAGCTCCCAGTAAAAGGGCATTCCCGGAAGGCCCAAGGAGACGGCCAGGCTGTAGCCGTAGGCCGCGGTGATCCCCAGGGCGATGAGGGTCATCATCCCGGGGGTGCGCGCCCGAAGCTCGCGAAGCGCCCCCTTTAGGAAGACCAGGCCGCCGTAGAAGTAGAGGATCGTCCCCAAGACGGGGTTCACCCAGGCGCTTCCCGGGAACTGGGCTGCCCGGTAGCCGAACCAATCTTGGAGATGTTCGGAGAAGTAGAGGATGGGGAGGGTGAGAAGGAGGCTTACGAAAAAGCGGTCCCGAAACATCTCCGGGGTGTGCCCGGCGTGCTTGTCGTGGCCCGTGTGGGAAGCGTGTTCCCCGGAGGGGTGGGCGTGCTTGGGTTCGGAAGGAGAGGGGTGGTGATGGTGCTCGTGCGCGTGGTGGGTGCGATTGTCCTTCATCTGGGCACCTCCTTCTTAAGGAGATTTTACACCCCTCCCCCTGAGGGGAGGGGTGGAGGAAAAAGCGAGAATGGGTCTTTAGAGCCGGGAAAGGGCGCGGGAGAGCCTGGTCCGGGCCTCCTCGGCCACGGGGGCCAGGGCCCTTTGGGTGGCCTCGGGGAGAACCCGGAACATGGCCTCGGGGTCTTGTCTTGGATGAGGCCCGCATGCCGGTTCTGGACCTGGGAGGGAGGGGCGTGGGGAGGATGGCGGTGGGGATGCACTAGCCCACCTCCAGCACCCCCATCATGCCCCGGTCTTCGTGCTCCACGATGTGGCAGTGGAAGACGGTCTTCCCGGGCAGATCCTTTAGGGGAACCAGGAGGCGCACCACTTCCTGGGCCTTTAGGTTCACCACGTCCTTAAGGGCGCGGTAAGGGAAGGCCTTGCCGTTCACGGAGAGGACCTGGAAGGGATGGGTGTGGAGGTGGAAGGGATGGTCCATGTTCCCTTGGTTTTCCACTTCCCAGACCTCGAGGTCGCCCACCCGCCCGCGGAAGTCCACCCGACGGTGGTCAAAGGTCTTGCCGTTGATGAAGAAGCGCCCGGCCATCATGTCCTCCGTGAAGGTGATGCGCCGGGTCACCCTGGCCAGGTTGGGGTTGGGAGCGGGTAGCTTGGCCAGGGCCTTAGGCAAGGGAAGGGGTTTGGGCCGTAAGGGGGCCACCAGGGTGAGGAGGGTTTGGGGCCTTTGGCTTGTTCCCATGGCCATTCCTCCGTGGCCCATGTGCTCCATCCCGCCCATCATGTGGACCCCCCGGTCGTAGGGCAGGGCGAGGAGGCGGAAAGCCCCTTCCTTCTGGAAGCGCACCAGGACCTCTGCCCGTTCCCCGGGGGCCAGGAGGAGTTCGGGGACCTCATAGGGTTCCTCCAGGAAGCCCCCGTCGCTGGCGATGAGGTAAAGGGGATGCCCTTCCAACTGGAGCCGGTAGTAGCGGGCGTTGCTGGCGTTCAGGAGGCGGAGGCGTAAAGTGGCCTTGCCGGCCCGCAAGGTGGGGCGGGAGGCCCCGTTCACCAGGACCAGGCTGCCCTCTTTGCCGTTGATCCAGTCCATGGGGGTGTGGGCGGCGGGGCGGCCTGATGCGAGTTCCAGGTCCTTGAGGACCAAAAGGTGCTCCTCGGCTTCCCGGAGTTCAGGAATCCCGTCCACGGGGCTTTCCACCACCAGGGCCCCAGCTAAGCCGGCAAAGAGCTGGGGGGCCACCCGCCCGTGCAAGTGGGGATGGTACCAGAAGGTTCCCGCCAGGTCCTGGGGGACGGTGAAAACATAGCTCCAGGTTTCCCTGGGCGGGATTTCCAAAAAGGGGTCGTCCACCTTGGGGGAGATGGGAAGCCCGTGCCAGTGCAGGTTGGTGGATTCGGGGAGGAGGTTTTCCAGCCCGAGGCGAACCGTATCCCCGGGGCGTACCCGAAGGGTGGGCCCCGGGAAGCTACCCCCATAGGTCCAAAGCCGAGCTTCCCGCCCGGCCACGGTAACGGGAGTGGGGGCCACCTTCAACCGCACCTGTAATAGCCCTTCCCGGCTTTTGAGCACCGGGGGCTCGGGAAAGGGGGCCTGCCCCCTGGCCAGGGGGGAGAGGAGGAGGCCTGCGGTGAGCTTTAAAAGGGTTCGGCGGTCCGCATTCATACCTCCATGAGGGTAAGGGAGGTTTGTAAAGGAAGTATAAAGGTCCCTTTGGAACCCTTTAAAGTTTAGCCAAGGCTTTCTCCAACCGGCTTCTGGCTTCCTCCACCACGGGCTTGAGCGTCTCCTGCTTTTCCGGAGGGAGGACCTGGAACATGCCCTTGGGATCCTGAAGGAGGATTTCCACCCCCTCCTCGCCCTCCCTTAGCGGCCAGGTTCGGGTTGCAGGCCCCCAGGATCAGGTAAGGGGGCCTTTCCAGGCCCAGGCGGGCTTTTAGGGTGGCGGCCACATCGATCTCCGTGAGGATGCCGAAGCCCTCTTCCTTTAGAGCGGCCTCCAGCCGGGCCCGGGCCTCGGCCAGGCTGGCTTTTAGGGTTTTCCTTAGGTCCGTCACGATACCCTCCTTACCTAAAGTGTAGCGGAACCTGAGGGAAAAGGCCTTTCGTGAAAGTTGTGTTGAGGGGTTTTGGGGGGTATAGGAAAGGCCCGGGCCCCGCCCAGGGCAGCTGCCCCGGGCAAGGGCCCTACCGGGATCACTCTCCCAGGAAGAAGCCGTGCCAGGTGTGGACCCAGACCTCCCCTGTGTAGGCGTTCACGGAAAGCATGCCCTCCACCTCCTTACGCCCGAAGTCAAAGGTGTAGTACCCGGGGAAAGCCCCGGCTTCCAGGACCCGGGCACCCGGGAGGTAGCCTTTCAGGAAGGTTTCGGCCAGCTTCCTGGCTTCCTCCACAGAGAAGCGGACAGGAGTCTGCACGGGCCCGCCCATCATGCTGTAGCGGGTGTTCCACATCATGTTGGGGCCAGGTTCCGGGGAGACTACCCCGGTGTAGCGGTCGGCGATGAGCTCAAAAAGCCCCTGCCCCTTCTCGTCCACCACCTGGGCATAGTAGTTTTGGCTGAAGACCATGAAGTCCTTAAGGCGTGCCCCCGGGTAGATGCGCTTGGCGTAGGCTTCCATCCGAGCCTTGGCCTCTTTCTGGGGGATGGGCTGGGCCTCCGGGGGGTAGACCGCCATCATGCCCATCATCCCGTGGCCGCCCATCATCCCGTAGCCCATCATCCCCGGGCCGTACTGGGGGCCGTAGCCCATCATCCCCGGGCCAAAGCCCCCCATCATGCCCTGGGTGAGGGCAAGGCCTAAAAGCGCGAGGGCCAGAACTCCTAAAGTTAAACCGTAGCGTTTCATGCTGCACCTCCCTTTTCCAGTTCCTTCCGCAACCTTTTGTAGGTTTCCTCGTCCAGCTCGCCCCTGGCGTACCGGAGGCGCAGGGCCTCCAGGGCCTCATCCTTTTTGGGCCCGCCGCCTCCCCCCCAGGCCCGAAGCCCCAGGTAAAAGAGGCCAGCCAAGAGGGCCAGGATGAGGAGCATGTTGAGAAGCCCGAGGAACCACCCGAAACCCATGCCGCCCCAACCCATCATGCCCACGATCCACCTCCACCTGTACCCTAGGCCAGTATTGTTAAGCTGGCATAAAGGGGCTTTACCGGCACTTAACGTTTGGCCCTTAAGCTGATGGGCATGCGAGGAGGGCTGCTGGTGCTGGGTCTTGCCGTCCTGGGCCTGGTGGGGTTGGCCCTGGGAAGCGGGCTACTGGAGGAGGTTTCCCGAAGCCTTTACCGAACGGCCAACACTCTTTACGCTCTCCTGGCCCCCTGGGTGGATGGGCTGAGGCGGGAAGTGGGGGTTCCTTGGCTTTCGGCTTTCCTTGTTGGGGTCTTGGCGGCCTTTGCTCCCTGCCAGATCACCACCGGGGCCAGCGCCCTGGCCTATCTGGCTCCTTCCGCTATTCAGGGAAGGGTCTGGCCCAGGTTTCTGGCCTTTCTCCTGGGGAAGGCCCTCACCTACCTGGTGCTTGCCGGAGTGGTCCTCTTCTTGCTGGGCGGGTCCCTGGACAACCCCGGGGCCATCTTCCGCCCGGTGCGGCTGGCCCTTGGGCCCTTCATGATCCTGGTGGGCTTGGGCCTCTTGGGGGTGGTGCGCTGGCCCCTGGCCTGGGCGGCATCGGAGGGCTGGGTGGCCCGGGTGGAGGCGTGGGGTGGACTTCTTGGGCCCTTAGCTTTGGGCGGGGTTTACGGCTTGGCCTTCTGCCCTACCCTCTTCTGGCTTTTCTTCGGGCTTCTACTTCCCTTGGCCCTGGCCTCTCCCTTTGGGTTTCTCTTTCCCCTTCTCTTCGCCCTGGGGACGGGCTTTCCCCTGGGTTTCCTGCTCTTCCTTTTCGCCCGCATGAGCCGGGGCCAGGCCTTGAGGGGGATGCGCCTTGCGGGAAGCGTCCTTCTAAGGGGCGCAGGGGTGGTCTTCGTGGCCCTGGGGCTTTTGGACACGGTGCTTTACTGGAACCTCTAGCATGGGAAGCATGGGGGCTAAGGGGGGCTTAAGGGCTCGGTTCTTCGCCGCACTGCTACCCACCCTTTCCCAGGGGCACGCCCACGTAAGCGAGCCTTGGCGGAGGAGGCTTTTGGGAGACCTGGCGGGCACGGTGTTGGAGATCGGCCCGGGAACGGGGGTCAACCTGGCCTACCTGCCGGATGGGGTCTACTGGATTGGCCTCGAGCCCAATCCCCACCTGCACCCCTGGTTGGAAACGGCCTTGCGGCAGAGGGGAGTCTTGGGCGAGGTGCTGCTGGGCCAGGCGGAGGAGATTCCCCTGCCGCAGGAAAGCGTGGATGCCGTGGTGGCCACCTTGGTCCTGTGCTCGGTGGAGGATCCCAGGCGGGCGTTGGCGGAGATCCTCAGGGTGTTGAAGCCCGGGGGGCGTTTCGTCTTTTTGGAACATGTGGCCGCTCCCCGGGGTTCCGGCCTGCGCTGGGCCCAGGACCTCCTCTGCCCCCTATGGGCCTTCTTGGGGGATGGCTGCCACCCCAACCGGGAAACCCTGGCCCTTATCCGGGAGGCCGGGTTTGCCCGGGTGGAGGCAGCGTCCTTCGCTTTGCCCCTTTCCCTGGTGGCCCCCCATGTGGCCGGGGTGGCCTGGAAGGAATAGCCCTTAGCGCCCCCTCCAGAGGGTGCCCCTTCCGTCCACCCAGGCCAGCAGGCCCTCCTCCTGGGGGTGGGCGGCCAGGGCCAGGACCGTCCCCTGCCAGAGCCTGCGCCACCCTGCCTCCGTCTGCCGCCAGAGGCCGAGCTTTCCTCCCAGGTGCAGGGTGCCGGAGGGGGAGAGGGCCAAGGGTCCCGGGGCAGGGTCTGGGGAGGGGAGGGGGCGGAAGCTTTGGCCCCCGTCCTCGCTCAGGAAGAGCCCTCTTTCCATAAGGGAGGCCCAGAGGCGCCCTTTTTGGTCCACCAGTAAAAAGGCCATCCCCGCCTTGGGCAGGCCCTGGGCAGGCAACTTCGTCCAGGTCTGCCCTCCATCCTGGCTCTGGAAGTAGCCGTAGGTGGCCTCGAGGGCGTAGTGGACCTGGGGCTTTCTGGGGTCGATGGTGTAAGCGTGGAGGTCTAACGCAGGAAGGCCCTTGGGCTTTAGGTCGCGGAAGCGCTTGAGATCCCGGCTTTCCGCATAGATCCAGTGCCCGGCTACCAGGAGGCGCTCACCGTCCCAGGCCAGGTTCATGGCGTCCCAGTCCCGCCGCCGCACCAGGTCCTGGGGGGTGCTGTTATTCCAGAGAACAATGCCGTCGTGGTGGCCCAGGAGCAAGGCTCCCGAGGGGTGCCATAAAAGGGCGTGGACGTCCCGGGTAGGCACCGGGCCCAAGGAGGTTTGGGCCAGGGCAAGGCCCAGGGTGAGAAGGAGGGCGAGAGGGCGCATGGCGTTCTACCGCGAGGCAAGGCGGAAGCCGGTCAGGCAGGTGGGGCTTTGGCTGAAGGTGGCCACGGGCCCTGTGGCCACCAGATTTCCAAAGCGGATCTCCAGAGTGTAGCGGCGGTTCCGGGGCAACCAAAGCTCAAAGAAGCCGTCCTTTCCTGTCTTGACCTGGGTCTTGAGCACCTCCTTTTCCCCCTCCAGCACCCGGACCTCAAAGACCTCCTCCTGGAGTTCCCCCGTGCAGCTGGAGAAGTAGTGGACCTGGCAGGGATGGGTACGGCTCACGTAGGGGGCTATCGCCAGAAGGAAGCGGTCCTTGAGGGCCACCTGGGCTTTGCGACCGTCCGGGAACTCGAAGAAGAAGGCCTCGGGGGTCACGTAGCTCACCACCCTTTGCCCTTCCTCCCGCCACCGCTTGGCCAGGGCCAGGGCCTCTTCGGGCTTCAGGCCCTTGAGGGCCTCAGGGCTAGGGGCCTGGGCCAGTCCCAAGGCCAACGCCACGCCTAGGAACGCCAACGTCTTTCTCATGCCCTTTACCCTAGCCTTGGGATGTTAAGCCCTTGTAAAGGGGAAGGGTGAAGGTGAAACGACTTCCCTGGCCCACTTGGCTTTCCACGAAGATCCTTCCCCCCATGGCCTCCACCAGGCCCTTGGCGACGGTGAGCCCCACCCCGCTTCCTCCCTCCTTGCGGCTGCGGGCCTTGTCCACCCGGTAGAAGCGCTCAAAGATGTGGGGCAGGTGCTCCGGGGGGATGCCGGGTCCGGTGTCCTCCACCTGGAAGGCCACAGCCTCCCCCTGGCGGAAGGCCCCAAGGCACACCTCGCCGCCTGGGGGCGTGTGGCGGAGGGCGTTGGTGAGGAGGTTGGCCAGCACCTGGAGGACCCTTTCCTCATCGGCCCACACCGGGGAAAGCCCCTCCGGCGCCTCCAGGCGAAGCGCCACCCCCTTGGCCTGGAAGGCGCTTTGGAAGCGGGTGAAGGCCTCTTCAAGCAGGCCTTTGGGGTCCAAGGGCCTGGGGCGGATCTCCACCGCCTTCGCCTCCACCCGGGAGACGAGGGAGAGGTCCTCCACCAGGCGCCCCAGGGCCTTGACCTCCCGCAGGATCCCTTCGGCCGCCTTTTCTTTGGAGAGGACCCCGTCCATAAGCCCCTCGGCGTAGCCTTGGAGGGCGGCCAAGGGGGTCCTGAGCTCGTGGGCCACGGTGCCGATGAGCTCGGCCCGGGTTCGCTCCACCTTCTCCAAGGCCTCGGCCAGGCGGTTGAAGTGGAGGGCAAGCTCCCCGAGCTCGTCCCGCTCCAAGAGGGGAAGCCGGATTCCGTACTCCCCCTGGGCCATGCGCCGGCTCCCCTCGGCGAGAAGCCTTGCGGTGCGATAAAGGCGGAGGCTGGCGAAAAGGGCGGTGAGAAGGGCCCCCAAGGCGGAAAGGGGGAGGGCGGAGAGGAGGGCGGCGGTGAGGGTGGAGCGCAGGCCCTTTTCCAGGTCCTGCCTTAGGGCCTCGGCTATCATGCCCCCGCCCATCATGGCCAGGGCGTGGTACATGCGCTCCACGTGCCCCCGGTAGAAGGCGGGGGCGAAGGCCTCGGCCAGGAGCAGGAGAAGCCCAAGGGCGAGCAGGGCCACCAGAAGGTGGCTCAGAAAGAGCTTAAGGAAGAGGCGCATCCAGGTCCTTGAAGCGGTAGCCCACGCCCCGCACCGTCTCCAGGAAGCGGGGGTTTTCCGGGTCGTCCCCGAGCTTTTTTCGGAGAGAGGCAATGTGCACGTCCACCACCCGGTCCACGCCCGGAAAGTCCGGTCCCCAGACCTTCTCCAAAAGCCTTTCCCGGCTGAAGACCATCCCCGGGTGCTGGGCGAGGGTCAAAAGGAGGTCAAACTCCAGCCGGGAAAGGGAGAGGGGTCTGCCCTCCAGGTAGGCCTGGCGGGCCTTGGGGAGGATGCGTAAGGGGCCGTAAACGAGCTCTTCCTTAAGCCCGGCTCGGCGCAACAGGGCCTTGACCCGGGCCACCACCTCCTTGGGGCTAAAGGGCTTGACCACGTAGTCGTCGGCCCCGAGCTCCAGGCCTAGGACGCGGTCCTCCTCCTCCCCCTTGGCGGTGAGGATGAGGAGGGGAAGCTCGGGGCGCTCCCTTCGCAGGATGCGGGCCACCTCCAAGCCCCCCACCTTGGGGAGCATCAGGTCCAGGATGACGAGATCGGCGGTGGGGAAGAGCTCCAGGGCTTTCTCCCCGTCCTCCGCCACGAGGACCTCAAACCCGGCCCCCTCGAGGTAGGCCCCGAGGACCTCGAGGAGGGCCGGGTCGTCGTCCACCAGGAGGACCTTCATGCCAGGTCCCGCTTCATCCGCTCAAAGGTTTCCTTGTCGATCTCCCCCCTGGCGTAGCGCTCCCTTAGCACCTCTAAGGCCCGGTCCCGCCGCTCAGGGGCTAAGGTCCTGACGATCCAGTAGACCAAGAGGCCTAGGAGGGCGAACCAAAGGAGGCTTAAGAGGGGCCCCCACCAGCCCAGGTACCCACCGTGGTCGCACCACCACATACCTTTCACCTCCTAGTTCCAGCTTAGCCTCGGCAGATTAAGCTACGGTAAAGCTCCTTGGCTGGAACCCTTTTAGCCTCAAGGAGTTGCTGAGCACGAAGAGGCTGGAGAGGGTCATGGCACCGGCCGCCAGCATGGGGTTCAGAAGAAGCCCCGTGAAGGGGTAAAGAGCCCCGGCCGCCACGGGGATGAGGAGGATGTTGTAGGCGTAGGCCCAGAAGAAGTTGAGGTAGATGGTCCGAAGGGTACGCCGTGCCAGAAGGATGGCGTCCACCAAGCTTTCCAGGCTCGGAGAAAGCAGGATGACATCCCCTGCCTCCACGGCGATGTCCGTGCCCGTGGCCAGGGCGATGCCCGCATCGGCCTGGGCCAAGGCGGCGGCGTCGTTGATGCCGTCCCCCACAAAGATCACCTTCCGCCCCTGGGCCTGGAGGTGCCGTATGGCCTCCACCTTACCCTCAGGGCGCACCCCGGCCAGCACCTCCTCTATGCCCAAGGCCTCGGCCACCCGTCGGGCTGGAACGGGGTGGTCTCCGGTGAGGAGGACGGGTTTGAGGCCCAGGGCCTTTAAAGCGGCCACCACCCTTCGCGCCTCGGGCTTGGGGGGGTCAAAGACCCCGAAGGCGGCCAAAAGCCTCTCCCCATCCGCCAGGTAAAGGGGAGTGTAGCCCTTTTCGGATAGCTCCCAGGCCTCCTTGGGAAGCGCCACCCCAAGCCTCTCCATCAGGGCTGGACCCCCCAGGTAAAGCTTCTTCCCCTCCACCACTCCCTCGATCCCCTCCCCGGGAAGAGCCCGCACCGCCTGGGCCTCGGGCAGGCTGAGATCCCTGGCTGCCTCCAGAACCGCCTTGGCGATGGGGTGTTCGCTTCCCCGCTCCAAGGCGGCGGCGAGGCGCAAGGCCTCCTCAGGGCTTAGGGCAAACCCCAGGCGTTCCGTGAGGGTGGGCTTCCCTTGGGTCAGGGTCCCGGTCTTGTCCAGGACCACGGTATCCGCCCGGGCCAGGGCCTCGAGGGCCGTCCCCTTGCGGAAGAGGAGGCCGAGCTGGGCCGCCCGCCCCGTGGCCACGGCGATGGCCGCCGGGGTGGCGAGGCCCATGGCGCAAGGGCAGGCGATGAGGAGAACGGAAAGGAGGGCCACGAAGGCGTAGGAGAGGCCGGGGCCATAGAGAATCCAAAGGGTAAAGGTGATAAGGGCGATGATGAGCACGATGGGCACGAAGACGCTGGCGATGCGGTCCGCCACCTCCTGCACCCGGGGCTTGTAGGCCTGGGCTTCCTCCACCAGGCGGGCCATCTGGGCCAGGACCGTGGCCTCCCCCACCCGGCTTACCCGGATGAGGAGGGGACCTTCCCCGTTCACCGTACCCCCCACCACCTCATCCCCGGGCTTTTTGGCCTTGGGGATGGGCTCCCCGGTGAGCATGGCCTCGTCCACGTGGCTAAAGCCCTCCACCACCACCCCGTCGGCGGGGATGCGCTCGCCGGGAAGGACCCGCACCAGGTCGCCAGGGATGAGGGCTTCGGCGGGGATCTCCTTTTCCTCCCCTTCCTGCACCACCCGGGCGGTCTTGGGCCTCAAGGCCAGGAGCTTGCGGATGGCCTCCGAGGCCTTCCCCTTGGCCTTTTCCTCCAGGTGCTTGCCCAAGAGGATCAGGGCCAGGATCACCGCTCCTGCTTCCAGATAAAGATGGCGGGCCTCCTCGGGGAACAGGGTGGGGAAGAGGAGGACCAAAAAGGAGTAGAGGTAGGCGCTTCCCGCCCCCAGGGCCACCAGGGTGCTCATGCCCAGGGAGCGGTGCCGGATCTCCGCCAGGGCCTGGCGGAAGAAGCGCCGGCCGGCGTAGAGGACGGGGAGGGCGGTGAGGACCTGGAAGAGAGGAGGAAGGTGGGGAAGGGGAAGAAGCATGGGCCCCATGGCTAGGAGAAGGGTGAGGAAGGCAAAGGGCAGGGCGATGAGGAGGTCCAAGGGATAAGCGGGGGCCCGTTTTTCCTCCTGGACCACCTCCAGGGGCTCGTACCCTGCATCCCGGATGGCCTGGCGCAGGCGGGGCAGGGTCACGGTGTCCGGGAGGTACTCCACGAAGGCCTTCTCCGTGGCCAGGTTCACGTGGGCGGAAAGCACCCCGGGTAGCTTCTTCAAGGCCCTTTCCACCCGGGCCACGCAGGCGGCGCAGGTCATGCCCTTTACGGGGATCTCCACCCGGGCCACCACGGGTTCGTAACCTGCCTCCTCCACCTGCTTCAGGACCTCCTTGAGGTCTATGCCTTCCTGGAGGCGCAAAAAGGCTTCCTCGGTGGTGAGGTTGACCCGGGCTTCCTCCACGCCCGGGGCCCTCTTTAAGGCCCTTTCCACCCGCGCCACGCATGAGGCGCAGGTCATTCCCTTTACCCCTACCTTCACTTCCAATGCCATAGCTTCATACCCCCTAGCGGAAACCCCTTTGCTTTCCCCGGGCTGGTGTGCCCTTGGGCTTCTGCCCCGCCCTGGACCGGGTGGGATCAACGGTACTTGAGGGCCTCCATCAGTTCCTCCACGATTTCCTCCACGTCCCCCCGCTCGTGGGCGGTGGCCACGTGGTCCCGGAGGTGGGCCCTTAGGACCATCTCCCCCACCCGGTCCAGGGCACCCTCCACCGCCTTGAGTTGCTTCAGCACGTCCACGCAGTAGACGTGGGGATCCTCCAGCATGCGCAGGATGCCCTCGAGGTGGCCCTTGGCGGAGAGGAGGCGCCTTTTGGCCTCTTCCCGCACCTTGGGGTCCAGGTGGAGGGGGTGGCGGGGCACAGGGCCTCCTTAGCCCGCCAGGGCGGCCCGGTAGCCTTCCTCTTCCACGGCCCGGATCAAGGCCTCAGGGTCCGCCTTGCCCTCCACCAGGGCCTCGGCCCGTTCCAGGCTCACCTCGACCTTCTCCACCCCGGGTACCTTAAGAAGCGCCTTTTTCACCGACATCACGCAGTGGTTGCAGGTCATGCCTTCTACCTTGAGCTTCAGCATCCCTTACCTCCCCCCACCCCAGGTGGGGTGGGTATTCTCACCCTAGCGCTTCTTCCGCCCGCCGTCAAGGACAAAGGCCCCAAGTCCTCCTTGGGGCCTTGCGGACGGGATGGGCGTCTATAGGTCCAGGAGGATGGTATCCCCCTCCAGCTTGGCGGGGAAGACCTTGACGGGCCTGGGGGCGGGAAGGGTCTGTCGGCCTGTTTTCAGGTCGAAGCGGGCCCCGTGCCGGGGGCAGACGATCTGGCCGTCTTCCACATCCCCCTCGTGGAGGGGGCCGTCGTCGTGGGTGCAGATGTCCTCCAGGGCGAAGACCTCCTCCCCGGTGTAGAGGAGGAGGATGGGCTTCCGGTGCTCGGGCCTTTTGACCACCAGCCTGCCGTTTTCCAGCTCGCTCAGCCGGGCCACCGGGGTCCACATGGCTTAGATGCGCACCTTTTCCTCGATGACCGCCTCGAGGTGGGCCCTTAAGGCCTTTAGAGGAATGCGGTTAAGGACGTCCGCCAGGTGGGCCTTCACCAGGAGCTCCTGGGCCAAGGTGCGGGGCAGGCCCCGGGACTGGAGGTAGAAGAGCTGCGCCTCGTCCACGGGGGCGGTGGTGCTCCCGTGGGTGCAGCGCACGTCGTTGGCCCCGATTTCCAGCTGGGGAATGGAGTCCACCCGGGCCGTGGGGGAGAGGAGGAGGTTGCGGTTGGCCTGGTAGGCGTCCGTCTTCTGCGCCCCCCGTTCCAGCTTGATGAGGCCGGAGAAGACCGCCCTGGCCTCGTCCTTCACCGCACCCTTGTAGAGGAGGTCGCTTCGGGTGTGGTGCTCCACGTGGTGCTGCAGGGTGTAGTGGTCAAAGTGCTGCTGCCCATGGCCGAAGTAAAGGCCCAGCATCTCGCTTTCGCCGCCGGGGCCGAGAAGCTCGGAAGCCACCTCGCTCCGGGCGTAAGCGCCCCCCAGGTTCACCACCAGGTCGTTTAGCCCGGCGTCCCGCTCCAGGAGGGCCCGCTGGCGGTGGAAGTGCCACACCCCCTGGCCAAAGGTCTGGATGTGGGCGTGGCGGAGCCTGGCCCCGGGGCGGAGCACCATCTCCGTGGCGGAGAGGTGCAGGGTGGGGGGGAGGTCAGGGGAGAGGTACTCCTCAATGTAGGCGGCCTTGGCGTTGTCCTCCAGGAAGAGGAGGCTCCGCCCGGCGGAGGCCTTTTCCCCTTCCAAGAGCACCTTGAAGACCCCAAGGGGCTTTTCCACCTCCAGCCCCGCCGGGACGTAGAGGAAGGCCCCGTGGGTGAAGAAGGCGCTGTTCTGCGCGGCGAACTTGTCCTCGGTGTAGACCCCTTGGAAGAGGGCGCTTTCCACCTGGGCCGGGTGGGTTTTCAGGGCCTCGGTCAATGAGGTGAAGACGAGGCCCTTGGCCGAAAGCTCCTCAGGTACCTCGGCGTGGACCAGATCGGGCCCCACGAAGACCAGGAAGCCGGAAACGTCCGTCTTCTCCAAGCGGCGCCGCACCAGCTCGGGAAGCTCGTCCCGGGAAAGCCGTAGGCCCTTGGGGGCTTCCACCTCCTGTTCCAAGGGGGCCTCGGAGAGGTCGGTGTAGCGCCAGTTCTCGTCCTTCTTGCTGGGGTAGGGGAGTTTGGCGAAGGCCTCGAGGGCCTTAAGCCTCTTCTCCAGAAGCCAGGCGGGCTCGCCTAGAGCCTGGGAGATGGCCTCTACCCGCGTCTTGTCCAGTACCTGCATCCTGCCTCCTCGCAAAAGGGGAAGAGGCCTTTAGGCCCCTTCCCGCGCCATAGGGCCTTTAGCCGACCGAGCCCTCCATCTCCAGCTCAATGAGCCGGTTGAGCTCCACGGCGTACTCCAAGGGAAGCTCCTTGGCGATGGGCTCAATAAAGCCCCGGACGATGAGGGCCGCCGCTTCGTCTTCCTTGAGGCCCCGGGACTGGAGGTAGAAGATCTGCTCGTCGTTGATCTTGGACACCGTGGCCTCGTGCCCCACGTGGGCGGAGTCCTCCTCAATCTCAATGTAGGGGTAGGTGTCCGTGCGGCTTTCCGGGTCAATGAGGAGGGCGTCGCACTCCACGTTGGCCTTGGCGTGCTTGGCCCCGTCCAGGACCTTCACCAACCCGCGGTAGCTGGCCCGACCCTCGCCCTTGGAGATGCTCTTGGAGACGATGGTGCCCGAGGTGTGGGGGGCACCCAGGATGATCTTGGCCCCGGTGTCCTGGTGCTGCCCCGTCTTGGCAAAGGCGATGGAGAGGATCTCCGTGCGGGCCCCCGGCTCCAGGAGGTAGCTGGAGGGGTACTTCATGGTGACCTTGGAGCCCAGGTTGCCGTCCAGCCACTCGTGGAAGGCGTCCCCGTAGACCAAGGCCCGCTGGGTCACCAGGTTGTACATGTTGGTGGACCAGTTCTGAATGGTGGTGTAGCGGCTCCGCGCCCCCCGCTTCACCACGATCTCAATGACCCCGGTGTGGAGGCTTTCCGTGGAGTACATGGGGGCGGTGCAGCCCTCAATGTAGTGCACCTCCGCCCCCTCGTCCACGATGATGAGGGTGCGCTCAAACTGGCCGAACTCGGGGGTGTTCACCCGGAAGTAGGCCTGCAAGGGGAGCTCCACCTTGACCCCTGGGGGCACGTAGACGAAGGAGCCTCCAGACCAGGCGGCGGAGTTCAGGGCGGCGAACTTGTTGTCCTCGGGGGGGACCACCTTGGCGAAGTACTCCCTGAAGAGGTCCTCGTACTTTTTCAGGCCCTCCTCAATGGCCACGAAGATGACCCCCTGCCGCTCCAGCTCCTCCCTGACCCGGTGGTAGACCATCTCCGAGTCGTACTGGGCCCCCACCCCGGCCAGCACCTTGCGCTCCGCCTCGGGGATGCCCAGGCGCTCGTAGGTCTTGCGGATCTCCTCCGGGACCTCTTCCCAGCTCTTGGCGTCCCGCACCTCGGCGGGCTTCACGTAGTAGACGAGGTTGTCCAGGTCCAGGCCCGAGAGGTCGGGGCCCCAGGTGGGCATGGGCTTCTTCTGGAAGATCTCCAAAGCCCGCAGGCGGAACTTCAGCATCCACTCGGGCTCCCCCTTGTGGTAGCTGATGGCCTCGATCACCCTCCGGGTGAGGCCCCGCTCGGCCACGAAGACCGGCTTGACCTCGTCCACGAAGTGGTACTTGTACTCTTCGCCCAGTGCCCTCAGATCGGCCTCGCTCATGCTTCCTCCTTCACCCTTTCCCGGAGCCACTCGTAACCCTTGGCCTCCAGCTCCAGGGCCAGCTCGGGGCCGCCCTCCGCCACGATGCGCCCGTCCATCATCACGTGCACCCGGTCGGGGACGATGTAGTTCAGAAGGCGCTGGTAGTGGGTGATGACCAGGGCGCCGAAGTTTGGCCCCCGCATGGCGTTCACCCCCCGGGCCACCACCTTGAGGGCATCGATGTCCAGCCCGGAGTCGGTCTCGTCCAAGACGGCGTAGGCGGGTTCCAGGACCAGAAGCTGGAGGATTTCGTTCCGCTTCTTCTCCCCGCCCGAGAAGCCCTCGTTGAGGTAGCGGGAGAGGTAGCTTTCGTCCCAGTCCAGGATCTCCAGGGCCTTCTTCACCTTGGCCCAGAACTCCGCCACCCCCACCTCCCGGCCCAGCTTGGCCTGCAGGGCCAGGCGCAGGAAGTTGGCGATGGTGACCCCTGGCACCTCCACCGGGTACTGGAAGGCCAGGAAAAGCCCCTTGCGGGCCCGCTCGTCCGGGGAAAGCTCCAGGATGCTCTCCCCGTCCAAGAGGATGTCCCCCTTCTCCACCACGTACTCGGGGTCGCCGGCCAGGATCTTGCCCAGGGTGCTCTTGCCCGCCCCGTTGGGGCCCATGAGGGCGTGCACCTCCCCCTTGGGGACCACCAGGTTCACGCCCTTGAGGATGGTCTCGCCGTCAATGGAAGCCCAGAGGTCGCGGATTTCCAGCTGGTTCATGCTTCTGCCTCCTAAGGCCGGGCCGCACCCTTACTGCGACCCGTTCGCAGTAAGAGTATAGCCCCTCCGCCTCCAAAAGTATAGTGGTTTAGTCGGGATTTGCCAGGTGGAAGCCCAAGGCCTCGGGGAGGGCCAAGGGGCCGGGAGCGAGGCGGGCCTCCAGCTCTGGGCAGAAGCGGCCCAGGGCGCGGCCAAGTTGGAAGCGGAAGGGTTCGGGCAGGCTTCCTTGGCGGGCCTCGGAGAGCTTGTGCCAGGCGGCCTCCCGTTCCCCAAGCCCCAAAAGGGAGAGCACCTCCACCGCCCGGGCCTGGGCCAAAAGGCCGGGGTCTTCCAAGGGGGGGAGGGCCACGATCTGGGCCAGGGCCTCGCCGAAGCTCCTTTCCCGGGCCAAGGCCTCGGCGTAGCCCAGGCGGGCCTGGGCCCTTAGGTAGGGGTTCTCCAGGCCCAGGAGGGGTTTGAGCAGGGCTCGGCCTTCCTCCGGGGGGAGGAGGAGGGCGAGGAGGCTTGCCGTATCCAGGCGCAAGGCGGTGTAGCGGTCCGTGGCCTCTTCGGGGATTTCCCGAAGGAGGTCCCGGAGGAGGCGAAAGGCGGTGGGGGCGGAAAGCCCTCCCAGGAACGGGGCCCGGTAGGGCTGGCCCGCCTCCAGGAGGAGGTAGGCGGCCCCCAAGCGGAAAAGGGTGCGCAGGTGGCGGTAGCGGGCCTCCTTGGGGCGCTCGGGGGTGGTGCGGAAGTAGGCCTCGGCCCGCCGGAGGTAGCCCAAGGCCTCAAAGGCCCGGCCTCGGGCGGCCTCGAGGATCCCCGCCTCGCTTTCCACCCGGGCCCGGGTGAAGGGGTCTTCCGCCTCGGCCAGGGCCTTTTGGATGGCGGCCTCCGCTTCGCCGTAGCGGCCGAGGCGCCGAAGAAGGGTGGCGTAGCGGGCCCGGACCCGGGCCACCTCGTCCTTGGGGGCCCCGGCTTCCTCCAAAAACCTTAGGCCCTCCGCCATGCGGGTTTCCGCCTCCAAGCGGCCTAGGCGCATGAGGAGGTCCCCCATCTGGTAGCGGGCCCGGCCTAGAAGCAGGGGATCGTGCCCCACCTGGGCCAAGGCGGCCAGGGCCTCCTCGTAGCGGCCCAGGTCCTTGGCCACCAGGCCCCGCCAAAGCTGCACCCGGTCCCGCAGGAAGGGGGCCACGGGCAGGGCTTCCGCCTCCTGCACCAGCTTGGCCGCCTTCTCGTAATCCCCCTTCCAGCGCTCCACCGCCGCCATGACCAAAAGGCCTTCCGCCTGGGCGGTCTCGTCCAGGTGGAGGAGGTCCTCCTTGGGGGGGAGAAGGTCCTCCGCCTCCCGATAAAGGGCGGCGTCCGCCTTGGCCTCCGCCCCCTTGATGCGGGCCCAGGTGCGCAAAGAGGGGTCTTCCGCCTGGGAGAGGACCTTTAGGGCCTCTTCCGCCTCCGGGTGGGCGTACTGGCCCAGGACCGCCCGGTAGCGCACCACCACCGCTGCCAGGGTTTTTAGGTCCTCCTTGGGCCAGGTCTGGGCCTCCGGCCAAAGGCCCGGGAGGAGGGCCAGGCGGGCGGGGTCTTCTTGTAAGAGTTCAAGAAGTATTTTCCGCTCCCCCGCTTTGTGGGCGTGGTAGAGCTTGCGGAAGAGGTTTTCCTTGGGGAAGTACGCCAGGGCCAGGCGGTGGAGCTCCTGGGGAGCCTCCTCGGGGAGGAAGGTGCGCAACGAGGGGCGCACCAAGCCTTCCCCCACCCAGTCCAGAAGGGCCCGCTCCGCCTGGGAAAGCTTTTCCAGGGGGCGGCCCAGGGCCTTTTCCAGAAGCTCCAAGGGAAAGGCGGGGTCGGCCTCGGGGCTAAAGGCGGCGAGGGCCTGGAGGAGGGGGCGTAGGGTGGGGTCGTCCTGGAGGGGGGTCTTGGGGTCGTGCTTGGCCGCCTCCAGGAGGACGAGGCGGGAAAGCTCCCCGAAGTTGCGGCCCGCCTGGTTCACCAGGGCCTCGAGGCGCTCGGGGGGCAGGTGGGGAAGCCTCTCCCGCACGAAACGCCTCGCCTCTTCCCGGCTCGGCGGGGAGAGGGGTTGGTAGGGAAGGGTGGGGGGTGGCTCGGAAAGGGCGGCCAGGTAAGGCACCTGCAGGGCCTTTAGGAAGGGTTCAAGCCAGGCCGCTAGGCTCCGTTTGCTCCCGTCCGGCCCCCGCAAGGGGAGGCCCTCTAGGGTTCCCTCCGCCTCGGCCCGAAGCAAGAGGGGGCGGCCCCGCCCGTTCAGGGCCCGGGCCAAAAGGGTCAGGACCTCTTGCGCCAGGGCCCCTTGCAGGATGTAGGGCTGGGTGGGGGAAAGCTGGGCCAAAAGCCCCCGCGCCTCCTCCCCCACCCCCAGGGTTTCCGCCAAGGGCACCAGGGCCTGGGCCAGCTCCCCCCCCAGGTTGAGGAGCACGGGCTCCCGCCCCGGCAGGGCGGAAAGGGCCCGGGCCAGGGCGGAAAGGAGGACGCCTTTCCCCGTGGCCGGACCCCCCACCACCACCATCTGGGGCCGACCCCCCGCCTCCAGCTCCTTGAGGAAGCGGCGGAAGATGCGGCGCTTGTCCCGGCCCAAGGCCTTGCGGGCGCTTTCCAAGAAAAGCTCCGCTGGCGGGGGTGGAGGGGTGAGGCCCGCCTCCCGGTAGAGGTCGGCGATGACCTCGTAAAGGCGCTCCTTCTCCTCGGGGCTTCCCAGGTCCTTGTAGAGGATGTTGCGCACGGTGCCGGCCCGGCCTCCCCGCTCGGTCATGAGGGCCTCGAGCCAGCGCAAGGAACCCCGCTTACCCCGGTGGTCCCGGCCCCGGAGGTGGGGCCTTAGCTCCTCCAGGTAGCGGAGCCAGGGTGTAGGTGCTTCGGCCATAGTACTTACACCATCCTAACTTGGTGTTGGCGTTTTTTACAAGCAAAAGCCGCCCCACCCAGGGGGCGGCCGGGAAGGGGTTTCCTTAGTGGACGGGCTCGTTGAACTGAGCCTCCTCGGTGGAGCCCTTCAGGGCCAGGGTGGAGGCCTGCCCTTGGGTCAGGGCCAGGACCACCTCGTCAAAGTAGCCCGCCCCCACCTCCCGCTGGTGCTTCACGGCGGTGAAGCCCTGGGCCTGGGCCAGGAACTCCTTCTGCTGGAGCTCCACGAAGGCGGGCATACCCCGGGCCTTGTACCCCTTGGCCAGCTCCCAGGTGTAGTAGTTCAGGGTGTGCCAGCCCGCCAGGGTGATGAACTGGAACTTGTAGCCCATCTCCCCCAGCTCCCGGTTGAACTTGGCGATGGTCTCGTCGTCCAGGAACTTCTTCCAGTTGAAGGAAGGAGAGAGGTTGTAGGCGAGGAGCTTGTCCGGGAACTCCCGCTTCACCGCCTCGGCGAACTTGCGGGCCTCCTCGAGGTCGGGCTTGGAGGTCTCCATCCAGATGACGTCGGCGTAAGGGGCGTAGGCCAACGCCCGGGCGATGCCCGCTTCAATCCCGTTCTTCACTCGGTAGAAGCCCTCGGGGGTGCGCTCATCCTTGAGGATGAAGGGGCGGTCGCGCTCGTCAATGTCGCTGGTGATGAGGGTGGCGGCCTCGGCGTCGGTGCGGGCGATGATCACCGTGGGCACCCCCATAACGTCCGCCGCCAAGCGCGCCGCCTGCAGGGTGCGGATGTGCTGGGAGGTGGGCACCAGGACCTTGCCCCCCAGGTGGCCGCACTTCTTCTCCGAGGCCAGCTGGTCCTCGTAGTGGATGCCGGCGGCTCCCGCCTCAATCATGGCCTTGGTGAGCTCAAAGACGTTGAGCGCCCCGCCGAAGCCCGCCTCGGCGTCGGCCACGATGGGCACGTACCAGTCCCTGGTCACCTTGCCTTCGGAGCGCTCAATCTGGTCGGCCCGCATGAGGGCGTTGTTGATGCGCTTCACGATCTGGGGCACGGAGTTATAGGGGTAGAGGGACTGGTCGGGGTAGGTTTGCCAGGCCAGGTTGGCGTCCGCCGCCACCTGCCAGCCGGAGAGGTAAATGGCCTCGAGGCCCGCCCGCACCATCTGCACCGCCATGGCTCCGGTGTAGGCCCCGAAGGTGTGGACGTAGGGGCGCTCGTGGAGGAGCCGCCAGAGCTTCTCCGCCCCCCGTTTGGCCAGGGTGTACTCTATGGGGATACTGGGCCTGAGGCGCACCACGTCCTCGGGCCGGTAATCCCGCTTCACGCCCTTCCACCGGGGGTTCGTTTCCCACTCCCGCCTGAGGGCCTCCGCCTCTTCCCGCATTTCCGGGGTCAGCATGCTGAGGGGTTCCACGCTTCCACCTCCGAGGACCAGTCTGGAGTCTGGAAGCAGTTTGGTGTAGTGTGTAAGGTCCGAAGGCCCACACGGGCCTTTGGTGTGAACGGGAATTTTCTACACCGCTAGCGGGCCTGCTGGGCGGCGATGAGGAGGGGGTCCCAGACGGGGCTATAGGGAGGGGCGTAGGCCAGGTCCAGGGCCAAGAGGTCCTCCAGGGTGCCCCCTCGGTGGAGAAGGGCGGCCAGGACGTCCACCCGGAGCGCCCCGTGGCCGTGGGCCACCACCGCTCCCCCCAAGAGCCTTCCTGTGCCCTCCTCGTACACCAACTCCACCCATAGGGGGGCGCTTCCCGGGTAGTAGTGGGCCCCGTCCCGGCTTTGGATGAAGACTTTCTTGGCCCGGTACCCCTCCTTGAGGGCGGCCTCTAGGGGGAGCCCGGTGGTGGCCACCGCCAGGCCGAAGGCCTTGAAGATGGCCGTGCCCACCACCCCGTGGAAGAGGGCCTCCTTGCCGGCGATGACGCTTCCCGCCGTGCGGCCGTGCTTGTTGGCCACGTCCCCCAGGGGAAGCCAGTAGGGGCGCCCAAGCACCCGGTGGAAGCTTTCCGCCACGTCCCCGGCGGCGAAGACCCCTTCCAGGTTGGTGCGCATCTCCTGGTCGGTGGCGATGGCCCCCGTGGGGCCCAAGGCCACCCCCATGGCCTGGGCCAGTTCGGTGTTGGGCCGCACCCCCGTGGCCACCAGGACCAGATCCGCCGGCACCACCCCTTCCGAGGTTTCCACCGCCTCCACCCGGCCTGCGCCCCCTATGGCCAGGACCCGCACCCCGGTCCAGACCTCCACCCCGTGGCGCTCCAGCTCCCCCTTGAGGAGGGTTCCCACCTCCTCGTCCCAGTGGGGCAGGGGGCGCTCCTTGGCCTCCAGGAGGGTGACCTCGAGGCCCCGCTTGCGGAAGGCCTCCGCCACCTCGAGCCCGATGTACCCCCCTCCCAGGATGGCGGCCCGCCGGGCCCCTTCCAGGGCCTTCAGGAGCCTTTCCCCGTCCTCCATGCTCCTAAGGGTGTAGACCCCCGCCTGCTCCGTGCCCGGAATGGGGGGGATGGCGGGCCTCGCCCCCGTGGCCAGGACCAGGTAATCGTAGCGGTCCTGGAAGGTGCGCCCCTCCCGGTGGTCAAACACCGTGAGGACCCGCTCGTGGGGGTTTATGTCCACCACCTCGTGGCGGGTGTGGACGAGGACCCCCTGTTTGCGGAACTCCTCCGGGGTGCGGGCCACGAGCTTGGCGAGGCTTGGGATCTCCCCTGAAAGCACGTACGGCAGGCCGCAGGCCCCGTAGGAGACCCATCCCGACTTCTCGTAAACCACCACCTCCAGCTCGGGGTTTTCCCGCTTGGCCTTGGCGGCGGCGGAGGCACCCCCCGCTACCCCGCCCACCACCACCATGCGCTTGCCCATGGGGGGTATTTTGCCACAAGGAGGTTGGGCTAAGTGTCCCAGGCTAATAGACTTAAGATGAGGTAAGGCCATGGGGAATCGCTTTCGCGATCGAGTCAAAGGGTTGGTTGAAAAAGTTATTCGTGAAATGGGGCTTAGCCAGCGGTACCGTGTGGAAATAGAGTATCCCTCGCCCCATGGGAGCGCGATTCGGGAGCAGGGTCGCAAAGTAGATGTAGCTGTGTTGGTTCTTTCAGAAGAAGGCAAGTTTCAACCTTATCTTTTCCTGGAGTGTAAGTGGCAAGCGAGTCGGGGCACAGCCGAGGACAAAATCTTTCGCGCCGCAGAAGAGGCAAGGCGGGATCGTCTGTTGGGGGTTCACTCAGTCGTGGTGTTAGGAGGCAAGGGGTTTGGCTCAAAGATGCGCCGATGGGCTTTGACAGAAGGTTTTGTCCACGAGGCTTTTCTTGAGGTCTGGTTAAGGGAGTTTTTCGGCCAATGATCCAACCTTTGCTTGATCTTCCAGAGGCTTCTTCAGACCAAAGGTCCTTGTCCCCACCCCTCAAGTGGGCCGGGGGTAAGCGCTGGCTTGTTCCCTACCTTTCGTCCCTTTATGAGCCGCATCGTCGCCGCCGTTGGGTAGATCTTTTTGCTGGGGGGTTAGCTCTTCCTTTAGGACTGAAACCGGATAAGGCTCTGCTTAACGACATCAATCCTCATTTGATTAACTTCTACAAGTGGATTCAGAAGGGGTTGGAAATAACCATCCCGCTCGTCTACGACAGGGAGGTATATTACGCCTATCGTAGGCGATTTAATGACTTGATCCAACAAGGTTTGTGGCAAACCAAAGAAGCAGCTGAACTCTTCTACTACTTGAATCGCACCGGGTACAATGGCCTTTGTCGCTTCAACCAAAAGGGAGAGTTTAATGTCCCCTTTGGTAAGTATAAAAAGGTTAACTATCAGAGAAGATTTGCTGATTACCAAGAAATCTTCCAAAAATGGGAGTTTTCTTCACTAGATTTCCGCCATGTACCGCTCCAAACAGACGACTTTGTCTATGCCGATCCACCCTACGACGTTGAGTTTACAAAATATAGTCCCGAAGGATTTGGTTGGCGGGATCAGGTAGACCTCGCAAAGCTTCTCGCTCAACATCCAGGTCCGGTTGTGATCTCTAACCAAGCGACGGAACGGATACTGAGGCTTTACAGAGAGCTGGGTTATGAGTTGCACCTTCTTCCAGCACCTAGGCGCATCAGTTGCAATGGCGACAGGCAAAAAGCCTTGGAGGTCTTAGCTGTGCGTAACCTTTAGAACCTCTTCCCTTACCAAGCTTCCTCCTTTGAGGTATAGGGCGCGTTCCGCCCGGGCGGCCAGCTCCAGATCGTGGGTCACCAGGATGAGGGTGCGCTCCTTTCCCGCCTGGAAGAGAAGGGCCGCCACCTGCTCCTTGGACTCGGCATCCAGGTTGCCCGTGGGTTCGTCGGCGAAGAGGATGGGGGGGTCCAGGGCCAGGGCCCGGGCCAGGGCCACCCGTTGTTGCTCCCCGCCGGAAAGGCGGTTCGGGAGGTGGTGGGCCCTCTGGGAAAGCCCCACCCCTTCCAAAAGCGCCAGGGCCCGGGCGCGCCTTTTGGCGGGGGGCCAGCCCGCAAGGAGGAGGGGGAAGGCCACGTTTTCCCAGGCGGTGAGGGTGGGGATGAGGTTCCACTGCTGGAAGACGAAGCCCATGTGCTTTAGGCGCGCCTCCGACCGCTCGTCCTCGGAAAGGCGGTGGAGGGGGATTTCCCCCAGGTAGACCCCGCCCTCCGTGGGCAGGTCCAGCCCGGCGAGGAGGTTTAGGAGGGTGGTCTTGCCGCTTCCCGAAGGCCCCACGATGGCGGTGGCCCCTCGGGGGAAGGTGTAGGTGAAGCCCTCGAGGGCCACCACTTCCTTCTCCCCTTGCCGGTAGCGCTTGGTCAGGTTCTCGGCCCGGAGCATCTAGACCCTCCCCAAGGCTTCCACCACGGGGATGCGGCTCGCGTGGTGGGCGGGAAGGAGCCCGGCCAAAAGCCCCAGGCTCAAGGCCACCAGGAGGGCGAAGAGGGAAAGCCTGGGCGTCACCGCGGAGAGGGCCAGGCCCACCTCGCTTTGGGTGTAGAGGTTAATGGCCTGGGATGCCACACCCCCCAGGGCGAGCCCGCCCACCCCGCCCAGGAGGGCGAGGAAGAGGGCTTCCAGCACCACGAGGCGGAAGATGAAGCCCCGTTTAGCCCCCAAGGCCCGCATGACCCCGAATTCCCGCGTGCGTTCGTAGACGGACATCATCACCGTGTTGGCCACCAGGAGGCCGCCCACCGCCAGGGCCACCAGGCTGATGCCGAAGCGCACCAGGTCGCTGATCCTGAGGGCCCGCTCGGCGAAGCGCATCACCTCCCCCGTGGTCTGGGCCTTGAGGCCGGGAACCGCCCTTTCCAGGGCCCGGGCCGCCTCCTCCGCCTTCTTGTCGGGGCTTAGGGCCACCAGGACGGCGCCAACGTTTTCCGTGCCCAAAACCCTTTGCAGGGCCTTGAGGGGGGCGAAGATGAGGTTGTCGGCGAGGCCCCCGCTCTCCTCCAGGATTCCCTCCACCTTCAGGGTCACCTGGGGGGAAAGGCGCAAGGGGCTTCCCACCGCCAGCCCAGCCCGCTCCGCCAGCTTGGCCCCCACCACCGCCCCGCCCTCCGAGGGAAGGAGGCGGCCTTCCTTAGCCCGAAGCCCGGGGTAGAGGAGGTCCGGGCTCACCCCTGGGGGAAGCCCTTGGAAGAAAAAGCTATTTTGCGGGTCAAGGCCGCCCCGGGCCAGGAAGAGGGTGGGAATCACCGCCTGCGCCCCCAGGGCTTCGGCGGCCCGCTTGAGGGCTTCCACCTGGGCGGGGGTGATCTCCGGGTAGGCGCTGAAGGCCAGGCCCTCGCTCCCTTCGGGCACCACCTGGATGGCGGGGCCCACCCGGGAGAGCTCCTGGAATAGGGCGCGCCGAAGCCCCTCCCCAAAGGAAAGGAAAAGGACCATGCTGGCGGTGGCGATGAGGACTCCGAGGAGGGTGAGGAGGCTCCGCACGGGCCGGGCCAGGAGGTTGCGCAGGACCAGGTAGAAGACCTCCATCCCCCTAAGCCTACCCAAAGGAGGCGGAAGGGGGGTGGCGGGGGCTACAGGAGGCGCTCCACAAACTGGGTTTCCACCTCTTCCAGGAAGGCCCGGGGGTTCACCTTTTGCCTTTCCGGGTGGTTGTAGTAGGCCTCCTCCGCCCGGGCGAAGTCCTCGTGGGCCACGAACCAGAGGAAGTCCCGGTCGGAAAGCCAGTAGGCCCCGAGGATCTCAAAGCCCAGGGCCTTTCGCAAGGGGACGATGGTTTCCAGAAAGACCTTTTGGAACTCCTCCTTGGCCCCCTCCTTCAGGCGGTAGCGGCGCATCTGGACCATAGCGGAAGTCTAAACCACCTTGCCCGGGTTCAGAAGGCCCTCGGGGTCCAGAAGGGCCTTTAGCCGCCGCATCCAGTCCAGGGCGGGGCCGTGCTCCAGGGGAAGGTACTTTTTCTTCCGCAGGCCCACCCCGTGCTCCGCGGTGCAGGTGCCCCCGAGTTCCAGGGCCTTTTTTACCAGTTTTTCCGCGTAGGCCTCCGCCTTTTGGTACTCCCCGGGCAAGACGGGGACCAAGGTGTGGAAGTTGCCGTCTCCCACGTGGCCCAGGATGTTCCCGGTGAGGCCCATCTCCCTCAAAAGCCCTTGGGCGTAGCGCACCGCCTCGGGGAGGCGGGAAAGCGGCACGGCGGTGTCCGTGATCATGAAGCGGTGGCCGGGAAACAGGTGGACCAAGGCCCAGTAGGCTTGGTGCCGGGCCTCCCACTGCTTCTTGCGCTCCTCCTCCGTCTTGGCCGCCTCCACCGCCATGGCCCCCGCCTCCCGCATGAGCTCCAGGGCCAAGGCGCTTTCCGCTTCCAGGGCCTCCCGGGTGGAGGAGTGGAACTCCAGGAAGAGGGCGGGGCGCTCGGGGAAGCCCGACCCCAGGTGGCGGTTGAGGGCCTTCAGGGCGAGTTCGTCCAGAAGTTCCAGGCGGGCCACGGGAAGCCCCGCGGCCATCACCCGGTAGCTCGCCTCCGCCGCCTCCTCCACCCCGGGGAAGAAGACCCTTAAGGTGTGCACGTGCTCCGGCAGGGGGTGGAGGCGGAGGGTTAGGCGGGTGATGACCCCTAAGGTCCCCTCCGAGCCGAGGAAAAGGTCCTTGAGGTCGTAGCCCGCGGAGGTCTTGCGCACCCCCCGCCCGAGCTCCAGGACCTCGCCGCTTGCCAGGACCACCTGCAGGGCCAGGACGTTTTGCCGCATGCCCCCGTAGCGCACCGTGGTGGTGCCGCTGGCGTTGGTGGCGGCCATGCCCCCCAAGGTGGCGTCGGCCCCGGGGTCCACGGGGAAGAAGAGGCCCGTGCCCTTGAGGGCCTCGTTGAGCGCCTTGCGGGTGAGGCCGGGTTCCACCACGCAGAGGAAGTCCTCGGGGCGGACCTGAAGTATCCGGTTCATGCGGGACATGTCCAGGCTGATGGCCTCCCCCAAGGGCAGGAGGGCCCCCTCCAGGCTCGTCCCCGCCCCGAAGGGGATGACGGCCACATGGTGCTCCCGGGCCCAGGCGAGGGCCCTTTGCACGTCCTCCACCCCTTCCGGGTAGACCACGGCCAGGACCTCCCCTTCCTCGGGGTAGCCCTCGTCCTTGCCGTGGCGCCGCCTTTCCGCAAGGGAGGTTTCCACCTTCCCGGGCAGGAGGCTTTTCAGGGCTTCCACCTTGTCCATGGGGAAAGTTTAGTCCGTCTTGGCGTCGGGGAGGAGGGTTTCCACCCCCCGCACCTTGGGGAGGAGGTAGCCGGAAAGCCCCCAAAGCACCCCCAGGCCCCCGAAGAGGAGGAGCATGAGGGCGATCCCCTCCCCCTGCCCCAGGCGGGGCCCGAAGACCCGGTCGGCCAGGGGGCCGGAAAGGAGCATGGCCAAGGGGGTGGCGAGCCAGGCGATCATGCGCCGGGCGGCGAAGACCTTGCCCTGGACCGCCAGGGGCACCTTGGCTTGCCAGATGGCCTGGTTGGAGCCGTTTAGGAGGGGGATGAAAAATGCCTCCATGAAGGCCAAAAACGCCCACGCCGTGGGCCCTTCCACCACCCCCATGAGGGCCAGGGCCAGGCTGGACAGGGCCATGCCCAAGAAGACCCCGTGGACGCGCCGCTTGGGGCCGCCCCACACCGAGAGGAAAAGCCCCCCCGCCACCCCGCCCAAGCCCGAGGCGGAGCGCACCAGGGCCAAGGCGCTTTCGGAAAGCCCCGTCTTGGCCAGGACCATGGCGGGCATCACCGTGGCCGCCAGGGTGGTGAGGAAGTTGACGCCGAAGAACATGAGCTGAAGGCCCAGGAGGGAGGGCCTTTGCCAGATGAAGCGGAAGCCGAAAAGGGCTTCTTCCAGGAAGGAGGTCTTCTCCTTCGCCTCGAGGCCGGGGTTGGGGATGGGCACCCGAAGAAGGGTCGCCACCGCCGCCAGGCCCCCCAACAGGTCCAGGGCGAAGATGCCCGCCAGACCCACGGGCTTGAGGAGGGCCGCCGCCAGGACCGGGGCCCCCACCCCGGCCAGGGACTCCGCCAGGCTCATCATGCCGCTGGCCCGGGCGTAGTCCTTCTTGTCCAACATGGCGGAAAGGGCGGCGGAAAGGGCGGGCCAGTGCAGGCTGGAAAGCGCCCCGGTGAAGGCGGACACCAGGTAGAGGTGCCAGACCTCGAGGCGCCCCACGAGGAAGAGGAGCAGGAGGACTCCCGTGGCCACCCCTCCCGCCAGGTCCGAGGCCAGCATGGCCCACTTCCGGGGATACCGGTCCACCAAGGCCCCCGCCAAAGGGGAGAGGAGGATGAGGGGCAGGAAGTGGAAAAACCCCAAAAGGGAAAGGGCGGTGGCCAGGCCCGTCTTCTGGTAGGCGAAAAGGGTGAGGGCGAACCAGGTCATCTCCCGGCCCATCAGGGCCAAAGCCTGGCCCGCCCAGAGCAGGCGGAAGGCGGCGAAGCCCGCCACTAAACCTCGTCCCTTAGGATGGCTTCAATCTTCTCCAGGGCTTCCTTGGGCAGGTCCACCCCGGCCGCGCCCAGGCTCTCCCGGATTTGCTCGGGCCGCGTGGCCCCGGTGATGGCGCTGCTGATCCCGGGAAGCCTGAGGACCCAGGCCAGGGCCAGCTGGGTGCGGGTGAGGCCCAGCTCCTCCGCCACCTCCTTGAGCTTCAGCACCTTCTTGCGGTTTTCCTCCGTGAGGTAGCGGGCCCGGAACTGGTCGTAGCGGGCGAAGCGGCTGTCTTCGGGGATCCCCTCGTCGTACTTGCCCGTGAGCATCCCCTGGGCCAAGGGGCTCCACACCACAAGCCCCAGGCCGAACCGCTCCGCCTCGGGGAGGATCTCGTTTTCCACCCGTTCCCGGTAGAGCATGGAGTACTGGGGCTGCTCCACGATGGGGGGGTGGAGGCCGTTCGCCTTGGCGAAGGCCACCGCCTCGGCGATGCGGGGGGCGGGCCACTCCGAGGTGCCCCAGTAGAGGGCGTAGCCCTTCTCCACGATGGTGTGCATGGCGTAGACGATTTCCTCCATGGGCACCTCGGGGTCGTAGCGGTGGGCGAAGAAGAGGTCCACGTAGTCGGTCTTGAGCCGCTTCAGGCTTTTGGTGACGCTCTCCAGAAGGTGCTTGCGGCTCAGGCCCCGGTCGTTGGGGTCTTCGGACATGGGCCAGTAGGCCTTGGTGGAGAGGACCAGGGTGTGCCGGGGGAACTCCTTAAGCACCTCCCCCATGATCTCCTCCGCCAGGCCCCGGGCGTAAACGTCGGCGTTGTCAAAGAAGTTCACCCCGCCTTCGTAGGCGATCTTCACGATCTCCCGGACCGTCTCCTTGTCCTTGACCACGTCCCCAAAGGTCACCCAGGCCCCCAAGGAGATCTCGGAGACCTTCAGGCCCCACTTGCCGAGTTTCCGGTAGCGCATCTCACCCATGGCAAGAGGAGTCTACCCCTTGCCCCGGCAATTGACCAGCGGGTCAGTCCCCTTCCACCTCCAGCACCCCGGCTTCCGCCTGGAAGCCGATCCTCTTGTGGGTACCGTCGCAGAAGGGCTTGTTGGCCGAGCCCCCGCAGCGGCAGAGGAAGACCCGGGGCTTCTCCAGGACCTCTTCCTTCTCCCCCAGGCGCAGGACAAAGCGGGCGCCTTCCAGGCGGATGGGGCCGTTTTCCAGGAACACGAGCCGCATGCTTCCATGCTACCCAAGGTTTGGCCCAGTCTGGGACGGGTATAGTGAGAAGCATGGAAGGCCACGCACCCGAGCCCACCTTTACCCTCGAGGGCTGGCACGTCCTCCACGATTTCCGCCGCCTGGACTTTGGGGCCTGGCTCGCTGCCCCCGAGGAGGAGCGGCGCGCCGCCTGGGAGGAGCTACGGGCCATACTGGCCGAGTGGCAGGAGGCGGAGGCCAAGGGAGAGGGCTCCTTTGGCGTCTATCAGGTGGTGACCCAGAAGGCCGACCTCCTTTTCCTCAACCTCAGGGAAAGCCTAGACGCCCTTTTGGCCGTGGAGGAGCGCCTCAACAAGAGCCGCTTCGCCCGCTACCTCCGCCCCGCCTACGGCTTTTACTCCGTGGTGGAGCTGGGAAGCCAGACGGGCCCCCTGGACCCCGAGGCCCCCTACGTGAAGCCCCGCCTCACCCCCCGGGTGCCCAAGGGGGGCTACGTCTGCTTCTACCCCATGAACAAGCGCCGCCAGGGGCAGGACAACTGGTACCTGCTCCCCGCAAAGGAGAGGGCCCTCCTCATGAAGGCCCACGGGGAGACGGGGAGGAAGTACCAGGGGAAGGTGATGCAGGTCATCAGCGGGGCCCAGGGCCTGGACGACTGGGAGTGGGGGGTGGACCTCTTCAGCGAGGACCCCATCCAGTTCAAGAAGATCGTCTACGAGATGCGCTTTGACGAGGTTTCCGCCCGCTTTGGCGAGTTTGGACCCTTCTACGTGGGCAAGTACCTTTCCGAGGAGGGTTTGGCCGGCTTCCTGGAGGTGGGCTAGATGATTTTTAGCTTCGCCCTCTTCCGCCTCCTCCCCGAGTTCCGCCGCCTCGAGGCGGAGCAGCAGGAGCACCTGAAGGAGGACTTCGCCCAGTTCCTCGCTCGCTGGCAGGGGCGGGAAGGGTTCTTGGCCGTGTACAGCCTGGTGGGGTTTTCCGGGGAGGCGGACCTCCTTCTTTGGCAGGGGGTGGAAAGCCCAAAGGCCCTCCAGGCCTTCCGCCGCGAGGCGAACCGCACCCGCTTCCTGGGCTTTTTGGAGCCCGTGGCCCTCCACCTGGACCGAGGGGAGGGGACGCCGGGGGAAGGGGCCTTGGCCCTTTTCCCCTATGGCCTCGAGGCCCCCATCCCCGAGGGGCTAAGGGCCTTGCGCGGGGAGACCCTTTTGGCCCTGGAGGGGCCTTTGGAGGCCCTTTTCCCCCTCATCCTGAAGGAAGGGGGGTACCTGGGCGTGCAGCGCGCGCCCAGGGAGGTCTTGGACGAGCTATAAGGCGGCCCAAAGGGCCAGGCCCCCGAAGAGGAGGAGGCCCGAAAGGAGGGTGAGGAGGGCCGCCTTCCGCGTCTTGCGGAAGAGGAGGCTCAGGAGAAGCCCCGTGAGGCTCACCAGGGCCAGGAAGAGGGCGGAGAGGTCCAGGACCCACCGCCACCCCGAAGGGGTGTCCCGGCCCTTGTGCAGGTCGTTCAGAGCCGCCACCAGGCCCGCCTCCGTGAGGGTTAGGGTGTAGGCCCCCGTCTTGAGGTCCACCTGGGCGTCGGCCCCGTAGCCGGGGGCGCGGAAGGAAAGCCAGGCTTGGTCGCCGCTTTGCCCCCGGTCCGCCACCCGTCCCCTGAGCCCCAAGGCCCTCAGGTCCTCCGCCAAGGCGAGCCAGTCCACGCTCTCCCCCTCTAGGTAGGGCGCATGGGGGAGGGTGCCGGAGAGCTTCCCCACCTTCCCTTCCCCGAACCACTCGGGGTGGTTCAGGGTGAGGCCTGTCACGGCGAAGAAGAGGATGGAGAGAAAGGCCACCAGGGAGAGGTAAAGGTGCAGGGTCCGGGCCCAGGCGTAAAGCCTGGCCCGCAAGGGGCTCGTCCCGCCTCTAGGCCTTCCGGCCGTAGTCAAGGCGCACCTCCTGGAGTTCCCCCTTCAGGGCGTAGGTTTTTTGGAAGGGCTTTTCCCCGATTTCCACCTTCTCGCGGAAGAGCTCGTAGGGCCCGTGCTCCCGGGCGTACTCCACGCACACGTAGTAGCTCCCTTGGGCCACGGTGCGGCCCCCTTCGTCCTTGCCGTCCCAGGCCAGGGTGTAGCGCCCCGGGGGCCGGGTGGGGCCGGAGAGGGCCCGCATGCGGGCCACGTCCCCCAGGGCAAAGTAGCGCCTCAGCTCGTTCCACCACCTTTCCCCTTTCCCCGGCATGAGGAAAAGGCCCAGGGTGCGCACCAGGTTGCCCCGCTCGTCCTCCACGTACACCGCCACGTAGGGGGCGCGGTAGCGGAAGCCCCCGCCCTCATAGGCGAAGCTCACCTGGAGTTCCATCCCTTGGGGCCAGGGCTTCCCCTGGGCCCGGGCCATCCCTAAGGCCAAAACCCCGCCCAAAACCCGCCTGAAAAAGCTCCTCCGGCTGTAGTAGCGCTTGAGCATTCTCCCCTCCTATGGGCCGGCCACGGGGCCTTGGGGGGTGAAGAGCACCCCTTGGGCCCGGAAGCGGGCGAGGACTGGAAAAGCCTCCCATCCCAAGACGAAAAGGGCCTTGGTGAGGCCATCCGCCAGGCAGGCGGAAGGGGCCAGGACCGTGGCCTGGAGCCCGGGAGCGGGCCTTAGGGTGCGGGGGTCCAGGAGGTGGGCCCCCTTGTGGCGCACCCCGCTGGTGGCCACCCCCCCTTGGCCGAGGCGGAGGCGGAAGGCGGGGGGGGCGTTATCGGGACCCAGGGGGTCTTCCACCAGGACCTCCGCCTCCCCTGGGCCCTGCCGGGCCAGGTCCCCGCCCAGGTTCACCAAGGCGGCCCGGGCCCCCGCCCTTAGGGCGGCCGCCACCGCCTTGTCGGCGATGTAGCCCTTGGCCAGGCCGTCCAGGTCCAGGGGGGCGAGGATGGCCACCTCTTCCCCCTGGAAGCGCAAGGCCTCACCCCCGTGGCGGGGGGCGGGGTGGAAGGCCCCGCCCGTGGCCTCCTGGAGGCTTAGGGCCAGGCGGAGGACCTCCATAAGCTCCGGGCCTGGCCTTCCCCCGCCCTGGCGCACCAGGCGGGTGAGCTCGCTCTCCCGGTGGCGGCTGAAGACGCCCTCCAGGCGGCGCACCTCCTCCAAAGCGGCCGCGAGGGCCTTTGGCCCCCGGCCCCAGGGCGCTTCCACCTCCACCTCCAGGAAGCTTCCCAGGACGCCTTCCCACCTGGCCCCGTGCCGGCCCATGCCCTAAAGGGTAGGGTAGGGCGGTTAGGCGGGCGTTAGCGGGCCATAACCCCCGGCTAACCCGCCCGGCGCATACTGGAAGCGTGCAGGTGTTCCTCTTGGAGGACGAGCCCCGCCTGGGCCGGGCGGTGGCGGGGGCGCTGGCGGCCCAGGGGTACGGGGTGCGCTGGGCCCAGGGCCTCGAGGCGGCCCGGGAGGCCTTTTTGGAAGGGGAACCCGACCTCATGATCCTGGACGTGCGCCTGCCCGAGGATCCGGACGGGGGCTTCCGCTTCGCCCAGGAGGTGCGGGAGGCGGGCTACCAGGGGCCCATCCTCTTCCTCACCGCCCGGGACGCCTTGGAGGACCGCGTTTTGGGCCTGGACCTGGGTGGGGATGACTACCTGGTGAAGCCCTTCCACCTGGAGGAGCTCCTGGCCCGGGTGCGGGCCCTCTTGCGCCGGGCCTCCGCGGTCAAGGAAAGCCGGGTGCGCCTTGGGGCTTTGGAGGTGGACCTGGCGGCGCGGGCGGTCTATGTGGGGGGAAAGCGGGTGGACCTCTCCTTAAGGGAGTTTGCCCTTTTGGAGCTTTTCGTCCTCCACCCGGAGCGGGTTTTCTCCCCCGAGGAGGTGGCGGAGAAGGTCTTCGGGGACGGGGAGAGGGTGGGGGCGGTGAAGGTGTACGTGCACTACCTCAGGCAGAAGCTCCACCCCCAGGTGGTGCGCACCGTGCCCGGGGGGTACCGGCTTGGGGATGAGCCTTAGGACCCGCCTGGCCCTTTTTTTTGCCCTGGCCATCGGGCTTGCCCTCCTCTTCCAGGGGGCCTTGAGCTACGTGGCCCTTAAGCGCCTGGTGGAGGCGGACCTGGACCGCTCCCTTCTCTTTTACGTTCAGGCCCTGGCCGAGGGGCGGAGGCCCCCTAGGGGCGAGTTCGCCTTCCGCTTGGTGCAGGGGGAGGCGAGGCAGCAGAGCGCCAACTTCCCCGAGCTCGCTGACCTACCCCCGGGGGCCTACTGGCGGGAGGGGTGGCGGGTTTTGGTCCTGGAGGTGCCGGGGGGAACCTTGAGCGTGGCCCGGTACGACCCCGGGGCCGCCTTCGCCCTAAGCCGCTTCCGCCTGGCCCTTTTCGGGGTGGGGGGGGTGCTGACCCTCCTCTTCGCCCTCCTTGCCGGGCGCCTGGCGGGGGCCGCCCTCAGGCCCCTTTCCCGCCTCACGGAGGTGGCGCGAAGGGTGGCGGACTCCCAGGACCTGTCCCTGCGCGTGCCTCCGGAGGGCGGGGGGGAGCTTAGGGCCTTGGCCGGGGCCTTCAACCACATGCTGGAGCGCTTGGAGGCCTTTTGGGAAAGGGAGCGGCGCTTCACCCGGGACGCCGCCCACGAGCTAAGGACCCCGGTGGCCGCCGCCCTCGCCCAGGTGGAGGCGGCGGAGCGGGGCTACCTCTCCCAGGAGGAGGCCCTTTCCGCCGCCAAGGAGGAGCTTCTAAGGATGAAGCGGCTGGTGGAGGCCCTTTTGCTCCTGGCCCGGGAGGGAAGGGTGGAGCGGGCGGACCTGGACCTGGCCGCACTGGCCCAAAGGGAGGCGGCGGCCTTCGGCGTGCCCTACCAGGGGCCTCAGACCCTTCCCTTCCAGGGCGATCCCCTCCTCCTGACCCAGGCCCTGAGGAACCTCCTGCAAAACGCCCTCCTCCACGGGGAAGGGAAGGGGGTGCGGGTGGTCTTGGAGGTGGCGGGGAAGGAGGCCACCTTATCGGTCCTGGACCAGGGCCCGGGGATGCCGGAAGAAGCCTTGAAGGAGGCGGGCCGCCCCTTCTTTAGGGCCTCGAGGGCTCCCGGGGAGGGGCTTGGCCTTTCCGTGGCCAAGAAGGTGGCGGAAGCCCACGGGGGGAGGTTGGAACTCCTGCCCAACGCCCCCTCTGGCCTGGTGGCCCGGCTGGTCTTGCCCCTGGCCGAGGCTTAGCGCAGGCGCTTTAGGGCCTCCTTGATGAGCTCTTGCGCCTTGGCCTTGGGGTTTTGGGCCAGGAGGTCCAGGACCACGCTCCGCGCCTGCCCCTCCTTGAAGCCCAAGGCGGCCAGGGCCAACACCGCCTCCTCCGCCACTTCGCTTTCCACCTTTTCCCCGGTGAGGAGGCTTGGGGGGACCTTGCCCTTGAGCTCCAGGGCCAGGCGCTCGGCAAGCCGCCGCCCCACGCCGCTTGCCGCGGTGAGGAGCCTTAGGTCCCCTTCCATTAGGGCCCGGGCCAGGAGCTTGGGGGTGAGGGCGGAAAGGAGGGAGAGGGCCACCTTGGGCCCCACCCCGCTCACGGAGAGGAGGAGTTCAAAGAGGGCGAGGCTTTCCTCCTCGGGGAAGCCGAAGAGGGCGAGGCCCTCCTCCTTGAGCTGGAGGTGGGTGTGGACCGCCACCTCCTGGCCCTCCCGCAGGCTTGCCAGGAAGGGGCCTGGGGCTTGGACGAAAAACCCCACCCCGCCCACCAGGAGGAGGAAGCCCCCCTCCTCCTTCTTGAGGACCTTCCCCTGGAGGTAGCGGATCATCGGCCTTGGAAGCGAGGTGGGCGCTTTTCCCTAAAGGCCCTCACCCCTTCCTCGTGGTCCAGGGTGCGGCCCGCCTCCCCTTGCAGTATGGCCTCGAGGCCCAAGGCCTCTTCCAAGGAAAGCCGGTAGGTTTCCAGGAGGAGCTTCCGCGTGAGGACGTAGGCCCGGGTGGGGCCTTGGGCCAGTTCCCGGGCCAGGGCCAGGGCCTCCTCCATGAGCCTTTCCGCCGGCACCACCCGGTGGACGAGGCCCAGGGCCAAGGCGTCCTCGGCGGAAAGGCGCGGGGAGAGGAAGAGGAGCTCCTGGGCCTTGGCGAGGCCCACGAGCCGGGGTAGGAGGAAGCTCATCCCCGAGTCCGGCACCAGCCCGATCCGGACGAAGGCGGTGGTGAAGGTGGCCCCGGCGGCGGCCAGGCGTAAGTCCCCCCAAAGGGCGAGGCTCATCCCCGCACCCGCCGCCGGCCCGTTCACCGCCACCACCAGGGGCTTTTCCAGGCCGCTCAAGGCCTCCACCACGCGGTTGTAGCGGCGGAGGTGGGCCTCGTAGTCGGGCTTTTCCTCGCCGAACTCCGTGAGGTCCTGCCCGGCGGAGAAGGCCCGCCCCGCCCCCGTGAGGAGGACGGCCCGCACCGCGGGGTCCCGGTTCGCCTCGGCTAGGGTTCGGTGAAGCTCCTCCAGGAGAGCGCCCGTGAGGGCGTTGAGCTTTTCCGGGCGGTTGAGGGTGAGGAGGAGGACGCCTTCGCGCTTTTCTGTTAGGACCATGGCCCCATTGTAAGGGATGGCGCACCTACACCGGCTTTTGGTGTAGCGTAGATGAAGGGGGTATACCGCCCCTTGAGGAGGCAGGATGGAGCTCACGCTGGAAAGCCAAGGCTATCTGGAGGCCCTCTACCGGGCGTACCTGGAGGACCCTTTTTCCCTGCCGGAGGAGTGGCGGCGCTACTTCACCGCCCTGACCCTCGAGGACGGGCGACGAGAACGCCCTGCCCCCAGCGTCCCCGTGGCGGAGGCGGTGGACCTAGGCTTCCTCCTCAAGGTGGAGCGCCTGGTCCAGGCCTACCGGGAGCTCGGGCACCTGGCGGCCCGGATAGACCCCTTGGGCGGGGAAAGGCCTAGGCCCAAGGCCCTCACCCTCGAGGCCCAGGGCCTGTCCCAAAAAGACCTTTCCCGGCCCCTTCCCCCCCTTTTTGGCGCCCCCACCTTGGGGGCCCTCCTGGAGCGGCTAGAGGCCACTTACCTGGGCCCCGTGGGCTTTGAGGTGGCCCACGTGGAGCCCGAGGAAAGGGAGTGGCTCCTCGCCCGCATTGAGGCTCCTTGGGAAAGCCCCTCCCCCGAGGTGCGCCGCCGCATGCTGGAGGCCTTGATGCAGGCGAGCCTCTTTGAGGCCTTCTTGCAGCGGAAGTACCTGGGGGCCAAGACCTTCAGCGCCGAGGGCTTGGAAAGCCTCATCCCCCTCCTCAAGGAGGCGGTGGTGGAGGCGGCCCGGCACGGGGTCAAGGAGGTGGTCTTGGGCATGGCCCACCGGGGCCGGCTCAACGTCCTGGCCCACGTGGCGGGGAAGCCCTTTGAGCGCATCTTCCGCGAGTTTGAGGAGATCTTCCCCGAGGGCTACAGCGGGGACGTGAAGTACCACCTGGGCTTCTCCAGCGACCAGGAAACCCCTTACGGCAAGGTCCACGTTTCCTTGAACTTCAACCCAAGCCACCTGGAGTTCGTGAACCCCGTGACCCTGGGGCGGCTTCGCGCCAAGCAGGACCGCTTCGGGGACCGGGAGCGGCGGCGGGGCCTGGCCATCCTGGTCCACGGGGACTCCGCCTTCATCGGCGAGGGGATCGTGCAGGAAACCCTAAACCTTTCCCAGCTTCCCGGCTACCGGGTGGGGGGGACCCTGCACGTGGTGGCCAACAACCAACTGGGCTTCACCACCCTTCCCTCCGAGTACACCTCCTGCCGCTACCCCACGGACATCGCCAAGATGGTGGGGGCCCCCGTCTTCCACGTGAACGCCGAGGCGGTGGACGAGCTCTGGTTCGTCCTGCGCCTGGCCCTGGAGTACCGGAGCCGCTTCGGCAAGGACGTGGTCATTGACCTGGTGGGCTACCGCCGCCGGGGGCACAACGAGACGGACGAGCCCACCTTCACCCAGCCCACCCTCTACGCCCGCATCGCCCAAAGGCCCGAGCCGTGGAAGGTCTACGCCGAAAGGCTCGAGGCGGAAGGGGTGGTGCGGAAGGAGGAGCTCAAGGCCCTGGAGGCGGCCTACCTGGAGCGGCTGGAAAGCGAGTTCGCCCGGGTGAAGGCGGAGCCCGGCCCCGTGGTGCCCCATGGGCTTTCCGGCCTCTGGCAGGGATACGTGGGGGGGCCGGACCACCTGGTGCCCGAGGTGGAGACCGGGGTGGCCAAGGAGGCCTTGCGCAACCTGTTGGTGCGGCTCGCCACCCTGCCCGAGGGCTTCCAGGTGCACCCCAAGCTTAAGCGCTTCCTCGAGGCCCGCCTGGAGATGGCGGAGGAAAAGCGGCCCCTGGACTGGGCGGCGGCGGAGGCCCTGGCCTTCGCCACCTTGGCGGCGGAAGGGCACCGGGTGCGCCTCACGGGGCAAGACGCCCTAAGGGGCACCTTCACCCAGCGCCACGCTGCCCTTTACGACTACCGCACCGGGGAGCGCTACATCCCCCTGGAGCACCTGGCGGAGGGTCAGGCCCCCGTGGAGATCCACAACTCCCCCCTCTCCGAGGCCGGGGTCTTGGGCTTTGAGTACGGCTACAGCCTGGACTACCCCGAGGGGCTCATCCTCTGGGAGGCCCAGTTCGGGGACTTCGCCAACGTGGCCCAGGTCTACATTGACCAGTTCCTGGCCAGCGCCGAGGCCAAGTGGGGGCGGCTTTCCGGCCTCGTCCTCCTCCTGCCCCACGGCCTGGAGGGCCAAGGCCCCGAGCACTCCTCCGCCCGGCTGGAGCGCTTCTTGCAACTTGGGGCCAAGGACAACCTCCAGGTGGCCTACCCCACCACCCCCGCCCAGTTCTTCCACCTCCTGCGCCGCCAGGTGAAGCGCCCCATCCGCAAACCCTTGGTGGTCATGACCCCCAAAAGCCTCCTCCGCCACCCCGAGGTGGTGTCCAGCCTGGAGGAGCTCGCCCAAGGCCGCTTCCAGAAGGTGATTCCCGAGCGGGTGAAGGGGGCGAGGAAGGTCCTCCTCACCTCGGGCAAGGTCTACTACGAGCTTTTGGCCAAGAGGCGGGAGCTGGGGGCGGAGGACGTGGCCATCCTTCGCCTGGAACTTCTTTACCCCTTCCCGGAGGAGGAGCTTAAGGAAGCCCTCGCTCCTTACCCCAAGAAGACCCCCGTGGTGTACGTGCAAGAGGAACCCGTCAACCAGGGGGCCTGGTGGTACCTTTCCGCCCGCTTCTGCGGGGAGATCTTCGGCCACCCCTTCAGCGTGGTGGCCCGGCCCGAGTCCCCAAGCCCCGCCGTGGGCTCGTCCAAGGTCCACCGGCTGGAGCAGGAAGCCCTTTTGGAAGAGGCCTTCAAGTGAGGAGGTAAAAGGTGGAAGAGCTCAAGGTGCCCTCCGTGGGCGAAAGCATCGTGGAAGTGGAGATCGGCGCTTGGCTGAAGCAAGAGGGGGAAAGCTTTGCCCAGGACGAGCCTTTGGTGGAACTCATCACCGACAAGGCCACCCTGGAGCTCCCCGCCCCCTTTCCCGGGACCCTGAAGAAGGTCCTCAAGCGCACCGGGGAGACCGCCCGGGTGGGGGAGGCCATCGCCCTCCTCGAGGCGGGGGCGGCGGAGGCCAAGCCTCAGGCCCAAGCGCCCCAGGAAGCCCCCCAGGCTTCCACGCCGGAGCCCTTGGCCATGCCCGCCGCCGAGCGCCTCATGCGGGAGAAGGGGGTTTCCCCGGAAGCGGTGCAGGGCACGGGCCTGGGCGGGCGCGTCCTTAAGGAGGACGTGATGCGCCACCTGGAGGAGCGGGAAGCCCCCAGGCCCCCCGAGCCCGCGCCGCCTCCTCCGCCTTCCGGGCCGGTGCCCCCGCCCGCTCAGGCGCCCGCCGACAAGCCCTGGCGGGTGAGCGAGGCGGTGCCCATGAGCCCCTTGCGCCGCCGCATCGCGGAGAGGCTCCTCATGGCCCGGCAGACCACCGCCATGCTCACCACCTTCAACGAGGCGGATATGTCCGCCATCATCGCCTTGAGGAAGGAGCTGGGGGAGGCCTTCCAGAAGAAGCACGGGGTGAAGCTGGGCTTCATGAGCTTCTTCGTGAAGGCCGTGGTCCAGGCCCTCAAGGAGATTCCCGAGCTCAACGCCGAGATCCGGGACAACACCATCCTCTACCACCGCTACTACGACATCGGGGTGGCCGTGGGGGGTGGGGAGGGGCTGGTGGTCCCGGTCCTGAGGGACGCCGACCGGCTTTCCTTCGCCGAGATCGAGCGCCAGATCGCCGACTTCGCCGAAAGGGCTCGCAACAAAAAGCTCAAGCCCGATGAGCTCATGGGGGGCACCTTCACCATCACCAACGGAGGCGTCTACGGCTCCCTCAACTCCACTCCCCTCCTCAACCCCCCTCAGGTGGGCATCCTGGGCATGCACGCCATCCAGGAAAGGCCCGTGGCCCGGGAGGGGCAGGTGGTGGTCCGGCCCATGATGTACCTGGCCCTTTCCTACGACCACCGCATCGTGGACGGCCGGGAGGCGGTGACCTTTTTGAGGCGGGTCAAGGAACTGGTGGAAAACCCCGTGCGCCTCTTGTTGGAGGTCTAGCATGTACAGTTACGACCTTTTGGTGATCGGGGCGGGGCCTGGGGGGTATGTGGCCGCCATCCGGGCCGCCCAGCTGGGGATGAAGGTGGGGGTGGTGGAGAAGGAGAAGGCCCTGGGGGGCACCTGCCTAAGGGTGGGGTGCATTCCCTCCAAGGCCCTTTTGGAAACCACCGAGCGCATCTACGAGGTGAAAAAGGGCTTGATCGGGGCTAGGGTGCAGGGCCTCGAGGTGGACCTCCCCGCCCTTCTCGCCCACAAGGACAAGGTGGTCCAGGCCAACACCCAGGGCATTGAGTTCCTCTTCAAGAAAAACGGCATCGCCCGCCATCAGGGCACGGCCCGCTTCCTCTCCGAACGCAAGGTCTTGGTGGAGGAAACGGGGGAGGAGTTGTCCGCCCGCTACATCCTCATCGCCACCGGTTCCGCCCCCCTCATCCCCCCGTGGGCCCAGGTGGACGGCGAAAGGGTGGTGACCTCCACCGAGGCCCTTTCCTTCCCCGAGGTGCCGGGGCGCCTCGTCGTGGTGGGGGGTGGGGTGATCGGGCTGGAGCTCGGGGTGGTCTGGCACCGCCTGGGGGCGGAGGTCACCGTCTTGGAGTACATGGACCGCATCCTCCCCACCATGGATGCCGAGCTTTCCCGGGCGGCGGAGCGGGTCTTCAAAAAGGAGGGCCTGAAGATCCGCACGGGGGTGCGGGTGACCGCCGTGGTCCCCGAGGCCAAGGGGGCGCGGGTGGAGCTGGAAGGGGGGGAGGTCCTCGAGGCCGACCGGGTCCTTGTGGCCGTGGGGCGCAGGCCCTACACCGAGGGGCTCGGCCTGGAAAACGCCGGCCTGGCCCCGGATGAGCGGGGCCGCATCCCCGTGGACGAGCACCTGAGGACCCCCGTTCCCCACATCTACGCCATCGGGGACGTGGTCAGGGGCCCCATGCTGGCCCACAAGGCCAGCGAGGAGGGCATCGCCGCCGTGGAGCACATGGTCACGGGCTTCGGCCACGTGGACTACCAGGCCATTCCCAGCGTGGTCTACACCCACCCCGAGGTGGCGGGGGTGGGCTACACGGAGGAGGAGCTAAGGGAACGGGGCATTCCCTATAAGGTGGGCAAGTTCCCCTACTCCGCCAGCGGCCGCGCCCGGGCCATGGGCGAAACGGAAGGTTTTGTCAAGGTTCTGGCCCACGCCAAGACGGACCGCATCCTGGGGGTCCACGGCATCGGGGCCCGGGTGGGGGACGTGCTGGCCGAGGCCGCCTTGGCCATTTTCTTCAAGGCGAGCGCCGAGGACCTGGGCCGCGCTCCTCACGCCCACCCCTCCCTTTCGGAAATCCTCAAGGAGGCGGCCCTGGCGGCGTGGGAGAAGCCGGTTCACCTGTAAGGGCGAGGAGAAGGCGGTAAGGGCCTAGGCTCCAGGAACCCAACGGTGCGGAAAGGGGAGCCTGGAGCCTTAGGTTTTCCGTTCGGCTATAAGGAAGGATGAGGTATTTTTCCGGATTCACCATGAGGGGAACCTCTGCCCGGCCCTGCGCATCTGTTAGGCGGGGAAGGCTTTGCTCTACCGGGAGCCCACGGGGACCCAGGACCTGAAGAAGGAGGAGGACACCTGATAGGGGCTGTTCCCCCTTGAAAACCTCCACCTGGAGGAGGGTTGTGAACCTGGGCTCCTCGGGGGGCTTGGGGCGCGGGATGGGGGCTTGGGCCAGGCTTAGCCCGAGGAGGAGGGCCATTCTCTTCATGTGATCCCCACTCCAAAAGGGGGTTCCCGGCGGTTTCCCGAAAAATCCCTAGTCTCCCAGGATGACCTTCAGACTAGCCAGAGCGTCCACAAGGCCGTAGCCGTATTGGCCACCTGCGGCGTAATCGGGCTTGGCTGCCTGGGCGGTGAGCTGGGCGTTGGCCCCTTGTTCCAAGGCAAGGCGGATGGCCTCTGGGGTGGCATCGGGCCTGGCCGAGAGGAGCAGGGCTACCACTCCCGTCACGTGGGGGGCGGCCATGGAGGTTCCCTGGAGGAAAGCGTAGGGGTCGGAGAGTCCTTGCGCCACGGGAACGGTGGAAAGGATGGCAGCCCCAGGGGCCACCACGGTCACGTAGGGGCCGGCGTTGGAGAATCCAGCCCGGCGGTTGTCGTTGCTGCTAGCCCCCACGCCGATGACACCCGGAAGGAGCGTGCTGTAAAAAACCGGGTAGGAGGGGCGGTTTCCGGTGCGGTAGGAGTTCCCGGCGGCAAAGACGTAGACCACTCCCTTGGCCGTGCCGTATTGCAAGACGTCCAGGAAGGCTTTGCTTCGTCCGCCAGAGCCCCAGGAGTTGTTCACCACCTTCGCCCCGCAGTCGGCGGCGTACTTGAGAGCGCGAACGAGCATGTACGCGGTGCCCCCAAAGTAGCCGAGGCCCCTTAGGGCCATGAGCTTGGCCTCGGGGGCTACACCCACCACCCCTTGTCCGTTGGCAGCGGCGGCAATGGTTCCCGCCACGTGGGTGCCGTGGCCCCCGGAGTCCGAGGGATCTACATCCTCGTCCACAAAGTCATAGCCGTGAAGGCCAGGGCAGGTAGCGCTACCAGGGTTAGGGTTCTGCCAAAGATTGGCCGCAAGATCGGGGTGGGAAAGGTCTATCCCCTCGTCCACCACGGCAACCACCACTCCCTGGCCACGATAGCCCTGGTCCCAGACCTCAGGGGCTCGGATCCGGTGGACGCCCCAGAGATAAGGGACATTGGTGTAGGAGGTTCCGTCGGCGCCGGTGGTGGCGAAGGGGTCGCCTGGGGGTACTTGGGTGAAGTAGGGGTCAGGGATGCCTTGGCTGTAGCTTTGGGGACGAAGGCTTGAGGCTTTCTCGGGCAAGCTTAGGGTGGACAAGGCCTCCCGCGCCGGGTTGGCCACCCAGTAGTTGGGCTCGGCGTACTCTACACCGGGTAAAGCCTCATAGGCCCTAATGTAAGCTTCTTCCTGTCCCTGGGGTACGCGCACCAAGGCTAAGGTTCCCCATGAGGCTTCGGAAAGTACATGAAGGGTGGTGCTATTCCCCAGGGGCGTTAGGCCTTGCGGGCGGAGCCCGGGTTGGTACTTCACCAAGATTTCCCCCGCAATGGCCGGCTCACCGTTGATGGTGGTAAGGGTGGGTTCCTTGGAGCTCACGCTTCCTTGCGGGTTTTGGCCGCAGGCGGCGAGGATAAGAGCGAGGGTTAAAAAGCTTTTCCAGGCGCGCATTTTTACCTCCCTTACCGGACCCTGAAGGAGCGGACTTCGCTGATGCTTTCGCGGTAGCCCCGTTGGAGGAGGTTTTGGTAGGCAGCTTGGGGTAGGGGCATCTGGCCTGTGTTTTCCCGGAAGGCGCGGGCGAGTTCGCCCCGGTAGCGGTTGACTCGGTGCGTTTGGAAATGCTTTAGCCTAGGGTGGTGGGCAATGTTTAGGAAGAGCCGCGCTTGCAGGACAGCAGGGTCCATCCCTATGTAGTCCAGCATCTCGGTCTGGTCGTCGGTATAGACATCCCAGAAGTAGGTGGCCCCGCCTTGCAGGGCGAAGGGCACGGTGATGGAGGTGTTAGGGGTGAAGCCGGCCCAAAGTAGGTTTCCTTGTGCATCGTAGAGGGAGGCTACATAGACGATGGCTCCAGCGACGTTGCTCCAAGCGAGGGTGGGGGTGGTGCTCAAGTTAGCGCCGTCCCCCACCTGGAGCTTGGGGGTGTCCAGGAAGGTGGCGGTGACGGATTGGCCCAGATTGGTGCCGTCCCGCCACTGATGGACCAAGGAGAGGTCTAGGATCTGGAAAGTGTTGGGGTCTATCCGCAGGGCGATGTTTTGCAGGTAGATCTGTTGCGCTGCGGTGCCCGAAGGGATGTTGTAGACCCTTAGCTGTTTCGCGGTTGTCCCCAGGTAGTAGTACTGGCCGAGCTCTACTTCGCCCGAGTGGATGGCGTGAACGAAGTAGGGCACGGCGAAGGAAAACGCGTTCCAGTTGGGGCTTTGGAGGTCAAACTCAAAGCCTGAGAGGGCTGTGTAGTCATGGGTGACGTTGAGGAGCTTGACCTTGGAGGGGTTGGCTTGGGGGTCAAAGGCCTCGAGCGCTAGATCTTGAGGCGTAGTGGACCCGTTCAGGTATACCCGTACCTCGGGCATGTACTGGAAGGCGTTCCAGTAGTACTCCGTGGCCGTTTGGCAATCCCCTGTGTCTGTTCCCGTGTAGTTGCCTGCCCACAGGCTTCCGGATGCGGCGTAGAGGTTGTTGGTGGAGGTTACGGGAATCTGATAAGCACCGTTACCATGCGTGGTTGAGGTACGGGAACCTCCAAAGACGACCAGGCCGTCCTCACAAGGATGAGGAGGGTCAAAAAGCTGGGACGGGCCACGGGGCGTGGCGCTGATCACCGGGTTGCCATTCTGGGTTACTGTGCCAGCTATATACCCAGTGCGGGCAGGGTAGCCCGGAAGCAAGCGGGATGCCGGCGCAGGCAGGTAGATGTTCATCTCCGAAGCGGACCCATAGGGCGACCGGTAGGCCGTGAGGGGTACCGACTCATACGTTAAGGCCGCCATGCTCTGGCCAACGGGGGGGAAAACGGTGAGGGTAAAGCTTTGGGCTTGGGCTGGGATATTGAGGGAAAAGCTCCCGTCTAGCTCCGAGGTGGTCTCTACCCTTAGGCTTCCCACTTGGGCGACCACTTTGGCTCCATGGACAGGTTGCCCGCCGGCGCTGGGGCTCGTGTAGACATGGCCCTGCAGGTTTTGAGGTGGGGGTGGGGTACAACCCCAAAGAGAAAAGGTTGCAAAGCCGAATGCCAAGAACCAAACGTGTTTCATAGACCCTCCTGATATCCCACGTTACAGTTCAAAGCTTTGCGGGGCTTGCTGTCAACACCTCCCTTTAGGGAAGGGTAGGGTCATTGTGTATACTTATGCATACCCCCACCTGGGGGTAGACTGGGAGTTGGCATGAAGATCGTCTTGGCATACTCCGGCGGGCTGGACACCAGCATCATCCTCAAGTGGCTCAAGGAGACCTACGGCGCCGAGGTCATCGCCTTCACGGCGGACATCGGCCAGGGGGAGGAGGTGGAGGAGGCGCGGGAGAAGGCCCTAAGGACCGGGGCCTCCAAGGCCATCGCCTTGGACCTCAAAGAGGAGTTCGTGCGGGACTTCGTCTTCCCCATGTTCCGCGCCCTTCCCCTTTACGAGGGGTACTACCTCTTGGGCACCTCCATCGCCCGGCCTTTAATCGCCACGTACCTGGTGAAGATCGCCGAGGAAGAGGGGGCGGAGGCGGTCTCCCACGGGGCCACGGGCAAGGGCAACGACCAGGTGCGCTTTGAACTCACCGCCTACGCCCTAAAGCCTGGGATCAAGGTGATCGCCCCGTGGCGGGAGTGGAGCTTCAAGGGGCGGCAGGAGATGATCGCCTACGCCCAGGCCCACGGCATCCCCGTGCCCGTGACCCAGGAAAAGCCTTACTCCATGGACGCCAACCTCCTGCATATTTCCTACGAAGGGGGGGTCCTGGAGGACCCCTGGGCCGAGCCTCCCAAGGGCATGTTCCGCATGACCGTGGACCCCGAGGAAGCCCCCGACACCCCCGAGTACGTGGAGGTGGAGTTCTTTGAAGGCGACCCGGTGGCGGTGAACGGGGAGCGCCTTTCCCCCGCCGCCCTCCTCCAGAGGCTCAACGAGATGGGCGGCCGGCACGGGGTGGGGCGGGTGGACCTAGTGGAAAACCGCTTTGTGGGTATGAAGTCCCGGGGCGTCTACGAAACCCCGGGGGGGACCATCCTCTACCACGCCCGGCGGGCGGTGGAGAGCCTCACCCTGGACCGGGAGGTCCTGCACCAGCGGGACCAGCTTTCCCCCAAGTACGCCGAGCTCGTCTACTACGGCTTCTGGTACGCCCCTGAAAGGGAGGCCCTCCAGGCCTACTTTGACCACGTGGCCAAGAGCGTCACCGGGGTGGCCCGGCTCAAGCTCTATAAGGGGAACGTCTACGTGGTGGGGCGCAAGGCAGAAAAGAGCCTCTACCAGAAGGACCTGGTGTCCTTTGACGAGCTGGGCGGCTACGACCAGAAGGACGCCGAGGGGTTCATCAAGATCAATGCCCTGCGCCTGCGGGTGCGGGCCATGGTGGAGGGGCGGCGTGGGGCATAGGACCTGGGGAGGGCGCTTTCAAGAGGGGCCCGACGCCCTGGCCGCCCGCTTCAACGCCTCCTTGGCCTTTGACCGGGCCCTTTGGCGGGAGGATCTTTGGCAGAACCGGGTCCACGCCCGCATGCTCCAGGCCGTGGGCCTCCTTTCGGAGGCGGAGCTAAAGGCCATCCTGAAGGGACTTGACCAAATAGAGGAGGAAATAGAGGCGGGCACCTTCCCCTGGCGGGAGGACCTCGAGGACGTCCACATGAACCTCGAGGCCCGCCTCATGGAGCTCATCGGCCCCCCGGGGGGCAAGCTCCACACCGCCCGCAGCCGCAACGATCAGGTGGCCACGGACCTTAGGCTTTTCCTGCGGGCGGCCATAGACGAGCTTTTGGCCCTCCTTTTGCAGGTGCGCCGAGTCCTCGTCCAGGAGGCGGAAAAGCACCTGGAACCCCTCTTCGTTCTTCCCGGCTACACCCACCTGCAGCGGGCCCAGCCCATCCTCCTCTCCCACTGGTTTTTGGCCTACTACGAGATGCTCAGCCGGGATGCGGGAAGGCTTCAGGACGCCCGCGCCCGCCTGAACGAAAGCCCCCTGGGGGCCGCCGCCCTGGCGGGGACGGGGTTTCCCATAGACCGCCACTTCACCGCCAAGGAGCTTGGCTTCGCCCGCCCCATGCGCAACTCCCTGGACGCCGTGGGTAGCCGGGATTTCGCCTTGGAGGTCCTCTCCGCCCTAAATATCGGCATGCTCCACCTCTCCCGCCTGGCGGAGGAGCTCATCCTCTACAGCACGGAGGAGTTCGGCTTCGTGGAGGTTCCCGACGCCTTCGCCACCGGCTCCTCCATCATGCCCCAGAAGAAGAACCCGGACATCCTGGAGCTCATCCGGGCCAAGGCGGGGAGGGTCTTGGGGGCTTTGGTGGGGCTTTCCGCCGTGGTGAAGGGGCTTCCCCTGGCCTACAACAAGGACCTGCAGGAGGACAAAGAGCCCTTATTGGACGCCCTCGCCACCTACCGGGATAGCCTCAAGCTCCTCGCCGCCCTCCTGCCCGGGCTTAGGTGGCGCCGGGAGCGGATGTGGCGGGCGGCGGAGGAGGGGTTTTCCCTGGCCACGGAGCTCGCCGACTACCTGGCGGAAAAGGGCCTACCCTTCCGGGAGGCCCACCACGTGGTGGGGCGGCTGGTGCGGCGGCTCGTGGAGGAGGGCCGGAGCCTGAAGGACCTGACCCTGGGGGAGCTCAAGGCCCACCACCCCCTCTTCGCCGAGGACGTTTTGCCCCTTTTGCGCCTGGATACCGCCATCCACCGCCGCCGCTCCTTTGGAGGCACGGCCCCGGAGGCGGTGCGGGAAAGGGTCTTGGAGGCCAAGAAGGAGGTGGGTCTTGCTTGAACTGGAGCTTCCCACGGCAGCCCTGCCCGAGGTGCGCCCGCAGGTGGGGGTGGAGCTGAGAAAGGCGCGCCTGAGCGATGTGGATGCCATCTACTGGCTCATCCGCTACTGGGCGGAGAAGGGCCTGATGCTGGTGCGCAGCCACAGCCATCTCTACGAGAACATCCGCGATTTCCAGGTCCTGGAGGACGAGGACGGCCACATCGTGGGCACCGTGGCCCTCCACGTCCTCTGGCGGGACCTGGCGGAGATCCGGGGCCTCGCCGTCCACCCGGCCCGGCAAGGCCAGGGGCTTGGGCGCTGGCTCGTCCTCGGGGCGGAGCGGGAGGCCCGCGACCTGGGGCTTCCCCGGGTCTTCGCCTGGACGCTTCAGGTGAACTTCTTCCGCAACCTGGGCTACCAGGTGACGAGCCGGGAGGCGCTTCCCCCGAAGGTCTGGAGCGAGTGCAACGCCTGCCCCTTTTACGAGAACTGCCGGGAGATCGCCGTCATCAAGCACCTTTCTCCCGGAGCCTTCGGGGGCTAGAATGGCTGGGATGGAGGGGGAATGGCGGGAGTAAAGGAGCGCGCCGTTTTGGTCCTGGAAGACGGCACCGTCTACCGCGGCTACGCCTTCGGTGCCCGGGGGAAGACGGTGGGGGAGGTGGTCTTTAACACCGCCCAGACGGGCTACCAGGAGATCATGACCGACCCCAGCTACCACGGGCAGATCGTGGTCATGACCTACCCCCACCAGGGCAACTACGGGGTCAACGTCTATGACATGCAGTCCAACCGCCCCTGGGTGCGGGGCTTCGCGGCCAAGGAGTTCAGCCGGGTGGCCTCCAACCCCCGGGCCCAGCAGACCATCGGGGAGTTCATGGAGTTCTACGGGGTGGTGGGGATTGAGGGCATAGACACCCGGGCCCTGGTGCGCAAGATCCGGGAAGGGGGGGTCTTGAAGGGGGTGATCGCCCACGCAAGCCTCTACGGCACCCCCGACCACGCCTTCACCGAGGAGGAGCTGGAAGCCCTTCGCCAGGAGGCCAAGGCCTGGACGGACATTGACGGGCGGGACATGACCCCTGAGGTCTCCACCCCCCTGCCCTACGCCTGGCCCACCTTGAAGTCGGGGCGGCGCATCGTGGTCATGGACTTTGGCATCAAGCACGCCATCGTGGAGAACCTGGCCGCCTTGGGCTTTGAGGTGATCGTGGTCCCCGGCAAGACCCCGGCGAGCCAGATCATGGCCCTGGAGCCCCATGGCCTCCTCATCAGCAATGGCCCCGGCGACCCCTCCATGCCCCGCTACGCCCACGAGACCATCTGGAAGCTTATGGGGCTTCTGCCCACCTTTGGCATTTGCCTGGGGCACCAGCTTCTGGCCTTGGCGGCGGGGGGGCGCACCTACAAGATGAAGTTCGGCCACCGGGGGGCCAACCACCCGGTGAAGAACCTCCTCACGGGCAAGGTGGAGATCACCAGCCAAAACCACGGCTACGCCGTGGACATAGACTCCCTCAAGGAGTTCCGCCCCACCCACATCAACCTGAACGATGGGACCCTCGAGGGCATGGCCCACGCCCGCTACCCCGTCTTCTCCGTGCAGTACCACCCCGAGGCCGCCCCCGGGCCCCACGACGCCCTCTACCTCTTCCGCCGCTTCTTGGAGGAGGTGGAGGCCTTCCACGGGGCCACGGGCCTCCCCGTGGAGAAAAGCCGCCCCGACCGGCACGGGGTCTAGTAGTCCATGCCCCGGATGTTTCCCTCCTCGTCCACGTCAATCCGCAGGGCTTGGGGCACCTTGGGCAGGCCGGGGAGGGTTTCAATCCCGCCCATGTAGACCACCACGAAGCCCGCCCCGAAGCGGCACTTTAGGTCCGTGACCCGCACGGTGAAGCCCGTGGGCCGGCCCCGGAGCTTGGGGTTATCGGACAAGGAGGTGGCGGCCTTGGCCATGACCACGGGCAAGGCCTCGCACCCCTCCTTCTTGGCGGCCTTAAGGGCCCGCTTGGCCTCCTCGCTCCACTCCACCCCCTGGGCCCCGTAGACCTTTTGGGCGATGGCCGCCACCTTTTCCTCCAAGGGGGCTTCCAAGGGGTAGAGGGGGCGGTAGGCGTGGGGAAGGGAGAGGGCTTCCAGCACCTTCTCCGCCAGCTCCAGGCCCCCTTCGCCCCCCTTGGCGTACACCTCGCTCAAGGCGAAGGGCAGGCCCTGCTCCTGGGCGAAGTCCCGCACCAGGGCGATCTCCTCCGGGAGGTCCGTGGGGAAGCGGTTCAGGGCCAAAACCGGGGTGTAGCCGAAAAGCCGCACGTTTTCCACGTGCTTTTCCAGGTTGGCCAGGCCCGCCTTCACCGCTTTGAGGTCGGGCATCTCGTAGGCGTCCTGCCCCCCGTGGTAGCGCAGGGCCCGGATGGTGGCCACCAGGACCACCGCCTCTGGGACGAGCCCCGTGGTGCGGGCCACCACGTTCATGAACTTCTCCATGCCCAAATCCGTGGCGAAGCCCGCCTCCTGGACCACGTAGTCCGCCAGGCCCAGGGCGAAGAGGCTTGCCCGCACGGAGTTGGTGCCGTGGGCGATGTTGCCAAAGGGCCCCATGTGGACGAAGGCGGGGTTCCCCTCCGCCGTCTGCACCAGGTTGGGCCAGAAGGCCTGGCGCAGGAGGGCGGCCATGGCCCCCACCGCCCCCAGGTCCTTGGCGTAGACCGGCTTGCCCTCGAGGGTGAAGCCCAGGCGGATCTCCCCCAGACGCCGCTTCAGGTCCTTGAAGTCCCGGGCCAGGCTCATGAGGGCCATGACCTCGCTGGCCACGGTGAGCTCAAACCCCCCTTCCCGGGGCACGCCGTGGGCCTTTCCCCCTAGGCCCAAGACGATGTGGCGCAGGGCCCGGTCGTTCATGTCAATGGCCCGCTTGAGCTCCACGCGCCTCGGGTCAATCCCCAGCTCGTTCCCTTGGTGCAGGTGGTTGTCCAAGAGGGCGTTGAGCAGGTTTACCGCCGAGGTCACGGCGTGGAAATCCCCGGTGAAGTGGAGGTTGATCTCGTGCCGGGGCTCAATGCGGGCCTTCCCGCCCCCCGTGGCCCCGCCCTTCACCCCGAAGACCGGGCCCAAGGAGGGCTCCCGCAGGGCCAAGGCCGCCCGCTTGCCCAGCCGCCACAAGCCGTCCACCAGGCCGATGGCCGTGGTGGTTTTGCCTTCCCCCGCCGGGGTGGGGGTGATGGCGGTGACCAGGATGAGGCGCCCCTTGGCCTTGGGGGGGTCGCCCAGGACCTTGGCCATGTGGGGGCCGTAGAGGTAAAGCCGCTCGCGGCCTAGGCCGAGCTTGGCCGCCACCTCCTCTATGGGAAGAAGCGCTTCCTTGACAATCACGGGGTAAGCTTACTCCTCCCCCCTAGGGAGAGAAGTCCCGGTTCCCCCCCGAAAGCACCAGGGCCAGGGTCTTGGGCAGGCTCGCCCCGTGCTCCAGCACCGCCGCCAGGGGCAAGGCCCCCGTGGGCTCCACCACCTGCTTGGCGCGGGTGAAGAGGAGGCGTTCGGCCTCGAGGATGGCCTCCTCGCTCACGGCCAAGACCCCGTCCGCCTTTTCCTTCAGGATGGGGAAGGTGAACCGCCCCAGGCTTAGGGTGCGCACCCCGTCCGCCCGGGTCTTGGGGGCCTTTTCCAGGCGCACCCTCTCCCCGCGGAGGAGGCTTTGCCGGGCGTCGTCCGCCCCCACGGGCTCCACCCCGTAGACCCAGGTGGTGGGGGAGAGGGCCTTGATGGCGGTGGCCAACCCGGCGAGGAGCCCACCCCCACCCACGGGGGCCAGGACCGCCTCCGGGAAAAGCCCTTTTTTTGCCGCCTGGGCCAAAAGCTCCAGGCCCACCGTGCCCTGCCCCGCCACCACCCAGGGGTCGTCAAAGGGGTGGAGGAAGGCGTAGCCCGTTTCCTGGAGGAGGGCTTGGGCCACCTCCTCCCGGTTCTCCACCGTGACGCCCCGATCCACGATCTCGGCCCCGTAGGCTTTGGCCGCCTCCTTCTTGAAGGGGCTTGCGTCCTCGGGCATGACGATGAGGGCCTTGACCCCGAGCACCCGGGCAGCGTAGGCCACCCCTTGGGCGTGGTTGCCGCTGGAAACCGCCAGGAGGCCCTTGGGGTTTTCCAGGGTGAGGGCCTTGGAAAGGGCTCCCCGTGCCTTGAAGCTCCCCGTCTTCTGCAGGTGCTCGGCCTTGAGGAGGAGGCGCTTGCCCAAGAGGGCGTTTAGGAGCCTCGAGGTGAGGAGGGGCGTGCGGTGGGTGTAGGGGGCGATGCGGCGGAAAGCGGCGTGGAGGTCCGCAAGGTCCATGCCCCCATCATGCCAGGGTGGACACCCCCGCCCAAGGGCGCTAAAGTGGTAGGGGTATGGACTTCCTTTACACCCTCGTCATCCTCCTTTACCTGGGCGTGGCCGGGCTTTTGGTCTACTTGGTCTTGGTGCAGGAGCCCAAGCAGGGGGCCGGGGACCTCATGGGCGCTTCCACCGACCTCTTCTCCGCCCGCGGCGTCACCGGGGGCCTTTACCGCCTCACCGTGGTCCTGGGGGTGGTCTTCGCCGCCTTGGCCCTCTTGATCGGCCTCTGGCCCCGTTGACAAGTGGCCCTCCCCCCGGTACCATAGGCGTTGCCTGGGGCCGTGGCGCAGTTGGGAGCGCGCCTCAATGGCATTGAGGAGGTCAGGGGTTCGAATCCCCTCGGCTCCACCAGAAAGCCCCCCGCAAGGGGGGCTTCCGCTTGCGGGAAGCCCGTGGCTTGGGTATAGTGGAAGACCGGTGGGCCCTTTGGGGCTTCGGGAAGGGGAAGGCCATGTTCGCGATCGTCAAGACGGGTGGAAAACAGTACCGGGTGGAGCCCGGGCTTAAGCTCAAGGTGGAGAAGCTGGCCGCCGAGCCCGGCAGCCACGTGGAGCTCCCCGTCCTGCTCTTGGGGGGCGAGGGGGTGCGGGTGGGGACCCCCTTCGTGGAGGGGGCCAAGGTGGTGGCCGAGGTGCTGGCCCACGGCCGGGGCAAGAAGATCACCATCTCCAAGTTCAAGGCCAAGGTCCAGTACCGGCGCAAGAGGGGGCACCGCCAGCCCTACACCGAGATCCTCATCAAGGAGATCCAGGGGTGAGCCATGGCGCATAAAAAGGGTCTAGGTTCTACCAAAAACGGCCGCGACTCCCAGGCCAAGCGCTTGGGCGTGAAGCGTTACGGCGGCCAGGTGGTGCGGGCGGGCAACATCCTGGTCCGCCAGCGGGGCACCAAGTTCAAGCCCGGCAAGAACGTGGGCATGGGCCGGGACTTCACCCTCTTCGCCCTGGTGGACGGGGTGGTGGAGTTCCAGGACAAGGGGCGTCTGGGCCGTTTCGTGCACGTGCGCCCCTTGGCGTAAGGTGTTCCAAGACGTTCTCCTCATCACCGTCGCCGCCGGCAGGGGCGGCGACGGCGCCGTTTCCTTCCGCCGGGAAAAGTTCGTGCCCAAGGGGGGGCCGGACGGCGGGGACGGGGGGCGGGGGGGGAGCGTGTACCTGCGGGCCCGGGGGAGCGTGGACTCCCTTTCCGAGCTCCCCAAGCGCACCTACAAGGCCGAAGACGGGGAGCACGGCAAGGGAAGCGGCCAGCACGGCCGCTCCGGCAGGGACCTTTACATTGAGGTGCCCCGGGGGACCCGGGTCTACGACGCCGACACCGGGGAGCTTCTGGGCGACCTAACCCAGGAAGGGGAGGTCCTCCTGGTGGCCCGGGGCGGGGAAGGGGGGCGGGGGAACGTCCACTTCGTCACCCCCACCCGCCAGGCCCCCCGCTTCGCCGAGGCGGGGGAGGAGGGGGAAAAGCGCCGGCTCCGGCTTGAGCTCATGCTCATCGCCGACGTGGGCCTCGTGGGCTATCCCAACGCCGGAAAGTCCAGCCTGCTGGCCGCCACCACCCACGCCCACCCCAAGATCGCCCCCTATCCCTTCACCACCTTAAGCCCCAACCTGGGGGTGGTGGAGCTTTCCGAGGAGGCCCGCTTCACCCTGGCGGACATCCCCGGGATCATTGAGGGGGCGAGCCAAGGCCGGGGCTTGGGCCTGGAGTTCCTGCGCCACATCGGCCGCACCCGGGTCCTCCTTTACGTTTTGGACGCCACGGAGGAACCCAGGCGGACCCTCGCCACCTTGCGCCAGGAGGTCGGCGCCTACGACCCCGCCCTCCTCCTCCGCCCGGCCCTCATCGCCTTGAACAAGGTGGACCTCCTTACCCCCAAGGAGGTGGAGGCCAAGGTGGCGGAGCTCCTTCCCGAGGGCCTTCCCGTCCTGCCGGTGAGCGCCCTAACCGGGGAGGGGTTGGACGCCCTAAAGGAAGCCCTTTGGGGCCTGGTTCAGGCCACCCCGGCCCCCGAGCTTCCCAAGCCCGCCTTCCGCCAGGAGGTGCGGGCGGGGGTGGAGGTGGTGCCCGTGGCCGAGGGGGTCTACGAGGTGCGGGCCCCCGAGGTGGAGCGCTACCTGAAGCGGATTAAAGGCGATCTGGCCGAGGCGGCGGGGTATCTGCAGGAAGTCTTCAAGCGCCACGGGGTGGAGGCGGCCCTCCGGGCCAAGGGGGTGCGGGCGGGGGACGTGGTCCGCCTTGGGGGAATGGAGTTTGAGTACATCCCGGAGGGCTAGGGTGCGGATCGGCCTGTTCGGCGGCTCCTTTGACCCCATTCACCTGGGGCACCTCATCGCCGCCAGCGAGGCGGCGAGCGCCTTGGGCCTGGACCAGGTCCTCTTCGTGGTGGCCGCCCGTCCTCCCCACAAGACCCCGGTGGCCCCCCCGGAGGCCCGCTACGAGATGGTCCTCCTGGCCACGGCGGGGGACCGGCGGTTTTTGGCCTCGAGGCTGGAACTGGACCGCCCGGGGCCGAGCTACACCGTGGACACCCTGGAGGAGGCCCGGAGGCTCTTCCCTGAGGACGAGCTCTTCTTCATCACCGGGGCCGACGCCTACCGGGACGTCCTCACCTGGAAGGAGGGGCACCGCCTTCCCGAGCTCGCCACCCTGGTGGCCGTGGCCCGCCCGGGGTATCCTTTGGAGGCCATGCCCGTGCCCGTGGTGCCCCTTTGGGTGCCGGAGGTGGGCATCTCCAGCACCGAGATCCGGCGGCGCATCCGCCAGGGGCTTTCCGTGCGCTACTGGGTGCCCCGGGCCGTGGAGGTGTACCTTGAAAAGCACGCCCTTTACCGCTGAGCTGGTGGAGAAGGTAAAGCCCTTGGTGCGTCCCGAGCGGTGGGCGCACATCCTGCGGGTGGCGGAGCTCGCCCGGGCCATCGCCGAGCGAAACGGCTTAGACCCCGAGCGGGCCTACCTGGCGGGGCTTCTCCACGACGCCGCCCGGGACCTTCCCTTGGAGGAGCTTGTGCGCCTGGCCCCCCCGGAGAACGAGGTGGAAAAGGCCCACCCCTTGGCCCTCCACGGCCGGGCGGCACGGAGGCTTGCGGAGGCGTGGGGGGTGGAGGACCTCGAGGTCCTGGAGGCCATAGAAGGGCACGTGTACGGGGTATTCCCTGAAAACGCCCTGGGCATGGCCCTCTACGTGGCCGACGTTTCCGAGCCGGGGAGGGGGGTGAACGGGGAGATCCGGGAGCTCGCCCTTTCGGGGAAGCTTCTGGAGGCCTACCGGAAGGCGGTGGTGAACAAGGTGAACTACCTCCAGAGCAAGGGCATCCCCGTCCACCCCAAGACCCTAGCGGTGTACGAGCGGCTCCAGTATGCGCCCTAGGGTTTCCTTCCTCCTCTTGGCCCTCTCCCTCTTTGCCCTAGGGGCGGTGCTTTCCCTGCCGCGGCTGGGGAAGGAGGAGGCGGTGCGCCCCGTGCGGGCGGGGGCCTTGCCGGAGATGGGGGTGGTGGTGGCGGCCCGGGACATAGACTACTGCGGCTACCACACCCCTTGCGGCCCCGGCTCCCGCACCGACACCATCTTCTACCTGCGCCTAAAGGGGCAGGAGGCCAAGGGGGTGGCCATCCCCCGCGACCTCTATAGCCCCGTGGTGGGGGGCAAGGTGAACGCCGCCTACGGCCGGGGCGGGGCGGAGCTCTTGAAGCGGGCGGTGGCCGAGGCCACGGGGATGGTGGCGGAAAGGCACCTTATCCTCACCCTGGAGAGCGTGGCCCGGGTGGTGGACGCGGTGGGGGGGGTGGAGGTCTATTTGGAAAGGCCCATGCGCTACACCGACCGGGCGGCCAAGCTCTTCATAGACTTCCCCGCAGGCCGCCTCCATCTAAACGGGGAAGAGGCGGTGAAGTACATGCGCTTCCGGCACGACGCCCTGGGGGACTACGCCCGGCTGGACCGCATCAAGGAGGTGGTGGTCCAGGTCCTGCGCAAGGCGCAAGACCCCCGCACCTGGCCCGCCCTGGTCCTGGCCTTGCGGGAGGCTTGGGCGGAGCTGGACACCGACCTCTCCTTGGAGGAGGTCCTGGGCTACCTGCCCGCCCTTCGGGGGCTAAAGGTTTCCCTGGCCACCCTGCCCACCCGGGAAGGCCCAGGCACCTTCCTCTACGTGGACGAGGAGGCCCGGGCCCGCTTCCTCGCCGCCTTCTTCGGCGCAAGCCCTCCCGCGGCACCCCCAGAGGCCCCGGTGGTCCTGCGGGGGGAGGGGGCGCTTTTGCGCTGGGGGCAGGCCCTTTTGGAAAAGGAGGGGGTGAGGCCGGTGTTGGAGGAGGCGGAGGTGGCCAAAAGCGCCGTTTACACCCAAGACCCCCTGGCCGGGCTCTACTACGCCGAGCTCTTCCACCTGCCCCTCCTCGCCCCCCATCGGCCCCTGGCGGGCGTGCTGGTGGAGCTGGGGAAGGACCTGCTACAATGAGGCTAGATGGTGAAGACCAAGGAGGCGGTGGAGCTCGTCGGACGCATCAAGGATCTCCTTTGGGAAAAGAAGGCGGAGAACGTGGTGGCCCTGGACCTCAGGGCCGTTTCTGAGAGCCTGGACTACTTTGTGGTGGCCAGCGCCACCAGCGCCCCCCACCTGGAGGCCTTGGGGCGGCACGTGCAGGAGAAGCTGGAGGAGGAGGGCCTGTTCCCCCGGCCCACGGAGGGGCAGAGCCCCCGCTGGGTGGTGCTGGACTACGGGGAGGTGGTGGTCCACCTCATGACCCCCGAGGCCCGGGAGTACTACGACCTCGAGGGCTTCTGGGCCGACGCTGAGCGGCTCTAGCTACTTGATCCTGGGCGGGGCCAAGGGCCCCATGATGAACCGCTGAAAGGCCAGGTAGAAGCCCAGGTAAACCAGGAGCTGGAACCAGAAGCTCTCCGCCACCTTGAGCCCCAAGGCCGCGGCCAAGAGGATCAAGGCCACCGCCCCCAGCATCACCAGGGTGGTGCGGAGGAAGATCCCGGGGAAATACTTTAGGGCTTCGCGGAAGGTCTTGGGCCGGCGCGCCTCCCACTCCTTCAGGGCCTTTTTCTTGAGCTTCTCTTCCCGTTTTTTCCTGCCCACGGGCAAAGTATACTGGGCCCCGTGAACGTGGTTCGCACCGTGGCGGAACTCCGGGCGGCCTTGCCCCGGGAGGGGGTGGGCTTCGTGCCCACCATGGGCTACCTCCACGCCGGCCATCTGGCCTTGGTGCGAAGGGCCCGGGCGGAAAATCCCTTTACGGTGGTCTCCATCTTCGTCAACCCCTTGCAGTTCGGGCCGGGGGAGGACTACCACCGCTACCCCCGGGACCTGGAGCGGGACCGGGCGCTTCTGGAGGAAGCGGGGGTGGACCTCCTCTTCGCCCCCAGCGTGGAGGAGATGTACCCCCCAGGCTTCGCTACCCGGGTGTCGGTGGAAGGCCCCCTCACCGCCCTTTGGGAAGGAGCGGTGCGCCCCGGCCACTTCCAAGGGGTGGCCACGGTGGTGGCCCGGCTTTTCCTCCTGGTGGGGCCTAGCCGGGCCTACTTCGGCGAGAAGGACTACCAGCAGCTTCTCTTGATCCGCAAGATGGTGCGGGACCTGGGCTTTCCCCTGGAGGTGGTGGGGGTGCCCACGGTGCGGGAGGAGGACGGCTTAGCCCTTTCCAGCCGCAACGTGTACCTCTCCCCCGAAACGCGGAAGAGGGCCAACGTGCTCTACCGGGCCCTTGCGGCCATGCGGGAGGTGGCGGGGAAAGGGGGCAGGGTGGCGGAGGCCCTGAGGGCGGGGGAAGCGGTGTTGGCGGAGGTCCCCGAGTTTAGGAAGGACTACTTGGCCCTGGTGCACCCGGAAACCCTCCTGCCCCTTTCCGACTGGGTGGAGGGGGCCAGGGGCATCGTGGCCGGGCGCTTTCCCGAAGCCAGGCTCATTGACAACCTGGAGGTCTACCCATGAGCGAGGCCCTGCAAGAGGGAAAGCAAAGCCTCCTGGAGATGCTCAAGGCCATGGTCCAGGCCCGGGCCTCGGATATCCACCTGCAGGCGGGGGCCCCTCCGGTGGTGCGGGTGGACGGGAAGCTTAGGCCTTTTGGCAACCGGCCCCTGACCCCGAAGGACACCGAGGCCATCGTGCGGGCCCTCCTCACCCCGGAACAGCTGGAGGAGCTGGAGTACCGCAAGGAGATGGACTTCGCCTACACCATCCCCGGGGTGGCCCGCTTCCGCTGCAACCTCCTCCGGCAACGGGGAAGCTTTGGCCTGGTGATGCGGGTGGTGGCGGAGGTCATCCCCAGCTTTGAGGCCCTGGGCCTCCCCCGGGAGGTGATGGAAAGCCTCGCCGCCAAGGAGCGGGGCCTCATCCTGGTCACGGGGCCCACGGGGAGCGGCAAGAGCACCACCCTGGCGGCCCTCATTGACCACATCAACCTTCACTACGCCAAGAACATCATCACCATTGAGGACCCCATTGAGTTCCTGCACAAGCACAAGAAGAGCCTCGTGGTCCAGCGGGAGGTGGGGCTGGACACGGACAGCTTCTACACCGGCCTCAAGTACGCCCTCCGCCAGGACCCCGACGTGATCATGGTGGGGGAGATGCGGGACCGGGAGACGGTGGAGGCCGCCCTCATGGCGGCGCAGACGGGCCACCTGGTCCTCTCCACCCTCCACACCCTGGACGCCTGGCGGACCATCAACCGGATCATTGACTTCTTTCCCCTGCACGAGCACCGTCAGGTGCGCATCCTCCTCGCCGAGTCCCTCCTCGGCATCCTCTCCCAGCGCCTCCTCCCCAAGGCCGACGGCCAGGGCCGGGTCCTCGCCTTGGAGATCCTCATCGCCACCCCCTACGTGCGGGAGCTTCTCAAGGACGAGGAGAAGACGCCCCAGATCAAGGAGGCCATGATGGAGGGGGCCCTCTACGGGATGCGCACCTTTGACCAGCACCTGGTGGAGCTCTACACCGAGGGGCTCATCTCCCTGGAGGACGCCCTCTCCGCCGCCACCAGCCCCCACGAGTTCCGGCTCCTCCTCACCAAGGCCACGGGGCAGACCTACTGATGCCCTTTCCCTCGCCCGCCTGGCCCAAAAGAAGCCCCGTGGGAACCCTTTTCCGGGCCCCCAGGGGGTGGGGCCGTTCCACGCTTCCAGAGGGGGTATAATCGGGCGGGAGGCGTTTATGCTGGTAACGGGTCTAGAGATCTTGCGCAAGGCGCGGGCGGAAGGCTACGGGGTCGGGGCCTTCAACACCAACAACATGGAGTTCACCCAGGCCATCCTCGAGGCCGCCGAGGAAATGAAAAGCCCCGTGATCCTCGCCCTCTCCGAGGGGGCGATGAAGTACGGGGGCCGGGCCCTCACCCAGATGGCGGTGGCCCTGGCCAAGGAGGCGCGGGTGCCCGTGGCCATCCACCTGGACCACGGCTCCAGCTACGAGAGCGTCCTCAAGGCCCTCCGGGAAGGCTTCACCAGCGTCATGATTGACAAGTCCCACGAGGACTTTGAAACCAACGTCCGGGAGACCAAGCGGGTGGTGGAGGCGGCCCACGCCGTGGGGGTCACGGTGGAGGCGGAACTGGGCCGCCTGGCGGGGATTGAGGAGCACGTGGCGGTGGACGAGAAGGACGCCCTCCTCACCAACCCCGAGGAGGCCCGGATCTTCATGGAGCGCACCGGGGCCGACTACCTGGCGGTGGCCATCGGCACCAGCCACGGGGCCTACAAGGGGAAGGGCCGCCCCTTCATTGACCACCCCCGCCTGGAGCGCATCGCAGGGTTCGTTCCCGCCCCCCTGGTCCTCCACGGGGCGAGCGCCGTGCCGCCCGAGCTCGTGGAGCGCTTCCGCGCCGCCGGGGGGGAGATCGGGGAGGCGGCGGGCATCCACCCCGAGGACATCAAGAAGGCCATCGCCCTGGGCGTGGCCAAGATCAACACCGACACCGACCTGCGCCTGGCCTTCACCGCCCTCATCCGGGAAAGCCTGGGCAAAAGCCCCAAGGAGTTTGACCCCAGGAAGTACCTGGGCCCGGCCCGGGAGGCGGTGAAGGAGGTGGTGAAAAGCCGCATGGAGCTCTTTGGCTCCGTGGGCAAGGCCTAAAGGCCCGGGCCTTTGGCGTAGCATGGGCCCATGAACCCCGTGCACTTCATCCGCGAGAAGCGGGAAGGAGGCAAGCACCGGAAAGAGGACCTAAAGGCCTTCCTCCTCGGCTCCCTAAGGGAGGAGGTCCCGGACTACCAGGTGGCCGCCTGGCTCATGGCCGCTTTTCTCCGGGGTCTGGACCGGGAGGAGACCCTTTGGCTCACCGAAACCATGGCCTACTCGGGCAAGGTCCTGGACCTCTCGGGCCTGCCCCACCCCGTGGACAAGCACTCCTCGGGCGGGGTGGGGGACAAGGTGAGCCTGGTGGTGGGGCCCATCCTGGCGGCCAGCGGGTGCACCTTCGCCAAGATGTCCGGCCGGGGCCTGGCCCACACCGGGGGGACCATTGACAAACTGGAGTCCGTGCCCGGCTGGCGGGGGGAGATGACAGAGGCGGAGTTTTTGGAAAGGGCCAGGAGGGTTGGCCTGGTCATCGCCGCGCAAAGCTCCGACCTCGCCCCCCTGGACGGGAAGCTTTACGCTCTAAGGGACGCCACCGCCACCGTGGAGAGCATTCCCCTCATCGCCAGCTCCATCATGAGCAAAAAGCTCGCCGCCGGCGCGCGGAGCATCGTCTTGGACGTGAAGGTGGGCAAGGGGGCCTTCATGAAGACCCTGGAGGAGGCCCGGCTCCTGGCGAGGACCATGGTGGAGATCGGCCAAGGGGCAAAAAGGCGGGTGAAGGCCCTCCTCACCAGCATGGAGGCCCCCTTGGGCCGGGCGGTGGGGAACGCCATAGAGGTGCGGGAGGCCATCTTGGCCCTTAAGGGGGAAGGCCCCGAGGACCTCGTGGAGGTAGCCTTGCGGCTTGCGGAGGAGACGCTTCTTCTGGAGGGCTTAGACCCAGGCCTTGCCCGGAAGTCCTTGGAAAGCGGGGCCGCCTTGGAGAAGTTCCGCGCCTTCCTCGAGGCCCAAGGAGGCGACCCCAAGGTGGTGGAGGACTTCTCCCTCCTTCCCCTGGGGGAGGAGCTTCCCCTAAGGAGCGAGGAGGCCGGGGTGGTGCGGGAGGTGGACGCCTACCGGGTGGGCCTGGCGGTGCTGGCCTTAGGGGGTGGGCGGCGCAAGAAGGGTGAGCCCATTGACCACGGGGTGGGGGTCTACCTCCTCAAGAAGCCCGGGGAGCGGGTGGAGCGGGGCGAGGCCCTGGCCATCCTCCACCACCGGGGCCGGGGGGTTGAGGAGGCCTTGGCGCACCTGCGGGAGGCCTTCGTCCTGGGTGAGGCGGCAAGCCCCAGCCCCTTGGTCCTCGAGGCGGTAGGGTAGGGTATACTCTTCCGGATGAAAAGGCGGCCCGTGCGCTACACCCTCCTCCTGGCCAGAAGCGGCGGGGGAAGCCGCGCCTTAAGCCTTCCCGGGTGGGCGGCCCTCCTCCTCTTGGCCCTTTTGGCCCTCTGGAGCGGGGCCAACCTTTACTTCTGGCACCGGGCCAAGGAGGCCCGGGACCTGGAGGCGAGAATGCGGGCCCTCTCCCTGGAGGCCCGGAGGCTTTCCTTGGCCTTGGAGGCGGAAAAGGCCAAAAACGGGGCGCTTTCGGAGGAAGCGGAGCGCACCAAGAAGGAGCTGGAGGCCTTAAAAAAGGCCATAGACGAGCTCCGCCGCCGCGCCGGGCTTTCCCCGATAAACGCCCTCCCCGTGCGCTACCAGGCGGGGGGCCAGGGCGGGGGGGCCATGGCGGGGTGGGCGGAGGTGCGGACCACGGTGCTGGACCTGCAAAACCAGGTGCGGGAGCTGGTCCCAGCCCTGGAGCGGACCTTGGAGGTGGAGGCGAGCCTACCCCAGGGGCTTCCCTTGCGGAGCTATGGGGGCATCACCTCCTTTTTCGGCACCCGCAAGAACCCCTTCGGCCCCGGCCTGGAGTTCCACGACGGCCTGGATTTCTCCGCCCCTTACGGGGCTCCCGTGTACGCCACGGGGGGCGGGGTGGTGGCCCGGGTGGGCTGGATGGGGCCCTATGGCCTCGCCGTCCTCCTGGACCACGCGGAGGGGTACCAGACCCTTTACGGCCACCTCTCCCGCGTGCTGGTGCGGCCTGGGGAAAGGGTGGAAAAGGGGCAGGTGCTGGGCCTGGTGGGCTCCACCGGCCGCTCCACCGGGCCCCACCTCCACTACAGCGTCTACCGCCAGGGGGTGGCCCTGGACCCCAGGCCCTACCTCCAGGCCCACCGGTAAAATGGGGCGGATGCTGGCAAGGAGGCAGAACACCCTCACCTACCTGGGCCCCGAGACCGAGGTCCTGGGGGACCTCAAGGCCAAGGGCCAGGTGCGCATTGACGGCCTGGTGCGGGGCTCGGTCTACGTGGAGGGGGAGCTGGAGGTGGGGCGGACGGGCCGCATAGAGGGGGAGCGGGTGGAGGCCCAGGCCGTCCAGATCCACGGGGAGGTGAAGGCGGACATCACCGCCGCCAAGGTGGCCCTTTCCAAGACCGCCCGCTTCACGGGAAGCGTGCGGGCCCAGGCCCTGGACGTGGAGGCGGGGGCGGTCTTCATCGGCCAGAGCCTAGCGGGGGAGAGCCGGGCCCTCGAGGCCCCCAAGGAGGCGTAGCGTGGCCCTGGAGAGGCTTTTTCGCCGCAAGCGCCCAAGCGGAGAAAACCGGGACGTCCCCGAGCTTTGGACCAAGTGCGAGGCCTGCGGGGCCCAGCTTTACAAGAAGGAGTTTAGGGAAAACCTCTACGTCTGCCCCAAGTGCGGCCACCACCACCGCATGTCCGCCGCGGAGCGGGTGGCCATGCTGGCGGATGAGGGAACCTTCCAGGAAACCACCCGCCTCGCCCCCTTGGACCCCTTGGGCTTCGTGGACACCAAACCCTACGCCGAGCGCCTCCAAGCCTACCAGAAGGAAACGGGGCGCAAAGACGCCATCCTGGGCGGCACCTGCGCCATCGGGGGGGTTCCGAGCGTCCTCTTGGTCATGGACTATGCCTTCGCCGGCGGGTCCATGGGGAGCGTGGTGGGGGAGGAGATCGCCCGGGGGGTGGAGCGGGCGGCGGCGGAGGAAAGGGCCTTGGTCATCGTGGCCGCCTCGGGGGGGGCGAGGATGCAGGAGGCGGCCCTTTCCCTCATGCAGATGGCCAAAACGGTGATGAGCCTGGACCTCCTTTGGGCCAAACGCCTTCCCTACGTTTCCATCCTCACCGACCCCACCACGGGCGGGGTCACGGCCAGCTTCGCCGCCCTCGCCGACGTGATCTTCGCCGAGCCCGGGGCCCTCATCGGCTTCGCCGGCCCCCGGGTCATCCGCCAGACCATCCGCCAGGAGCTTCCCGAGGGCTTCCAGCGCGCGGAGTTCCTCCTGAAGCACGGCATGGTGGACCGGGTCACGGACCGGCGCCAGCTCAAGGGCGAACTGGTCCGGGCCCTGCGCCACCTGCACCCCGGAGTCCCGTATGCCCCTGGAGTTTGAAAAGCCCATCCTGGAACTGGAAAAGCGCATCCAGGAGCTCAAGGAGACCGCCCGCACCACGGGCGTGGACCTGGAGGCGGAGATCCGCCTCCTGGAGGAGCGCTTGGCCCGGCTCAAGCAGGAGATCTACGGCCACCTCTCCCCCTGGCAGCGGGTGCAGCTCGCCCGCGCCCCGGGGCGGCCCACCACCCTGGACGTCCTGGAGAAGGCCTTTCGGGACTTTTTGGAGCTCCACGGGGACCGGGCCTTCGCCGACGACCCCGCCATCGTGGGGGGGCTCGCCTACCTGGAGGGGGAAAAGGTGGTGGTGGTGGGCCACCAGAAGGGGCGGGATACCAAGGAAAACCTCAGGCGCAACTTCGGCATGCCCCACCCCGAGGGCTACCGCAAGGCCATGCGCCTCATGGACCTGGCGGACCGCTTCGGCTACCCCCTCATCAGCTTCATTGACACCCCGGGGGCCTACCCCGGGGTTTCCGCCGAGGAGCGGGGCCAGGCCTGGGTCATCGCCCAGAGCATCCAGCGCATGGGGCGCCTGAAGGTGCCCGCCATCGCCGTGATCCTGGGGGAGGGGGGAAGCGGGGGGGCTTTGGCCATCGGGGTGGCCAACCGGGTCCTCATCCTGGAAAACGCCTGGTACTCGGTGATCAGCCCCGAGTCCTGCGCCGCCATCCTCTGGCGGGACGCCAAGGAGGCCCCCAAGGCGGCGGAGGCCCTGAAGCTCACGGCCCAGGACCTCTTGGCCTTGAAGGTGGTGGATGCCATCATCCCCGAGCCCGAGGGCGGGGCCCACAAGGATCCGGACCGGGCCATACAGAACGTGAAGGAAGCCCTCTTGCGGACCCTGGAGGAGCTGAAGGCCCTTTCCCCGGAGGCGCTTTACCAAGACCGCTACCGCCGCTTCCGCGCCCTGGGGGCTTACGCCGAGTCTTAAGGAGCCTTGGCCTCCTTCCCTCAGGATTTTCACAGGAAGCCTTTAGCCTGAGGGCGGAGGTGAGGGATATGCGGAAGCTCCTTTTGGCGGTCCTGGGTTTGGGGGCAGCCTTGGCCCAGCAGCTTAGCCCCCAGGGCATCCTCATCAACCCGGTGCCCACGGATCTGGCGGTGAAGGTCTGGGTGGACAAGGACCCAGCCAAGCGCGGGAATGCCGTTTATCAGGTGGGCGAGCCCATCTACATCTACGTGAACGTCAACCAAGACGCTTACGTTTACCTCTTCAACATCAACGCCGACGGCAGGATTGACCCCATCCTGCCCAACGCTTACGAGCGGGACAACTTCCTGAGGGCGGGGGAGACCCGGCGCTTCCCTTCGGAAGGGGCCCGCTACCGCTACACCGTGACGGGCCCCGAGGGGGAGGACCGCATCCTGGCGGTGGCGAGCCGCAGGCCCCTTTCCCTGCAGGAGATTTTGGACGTGGAGGGGAACCGGGTTAAGGTCCAGGGGGCGGAGGGCTTGGCGCGGGCCCTTTCCATCGTCATTGAGCCCATCCCCGCCCGGGACTGGGTCACGGACGTGGCCCGCTATTACGTGGGCCGGGTGAGCGCGCCCCCCACCACCCCGGCCACGGCCACCCTGGCGGTGGACTCGAGGCCCCAAGGGGCCGAGGTCTACCTGGATGGGCGCTTCCAAGGGCGCACGCCCCTTTCCCTTTCCGTGAACCCGGGGCGGCAGGAGGTGGAGGTGCGGCTACCCGGCTTTCAGCCCTACCGGGTGGCGGTGAACCCCAGGCCCGGGGAGAGGGTGCAAATCTTCGCCCAGCTCGTGCCCGAGCCCCGGCAGGGCACCTTGGCGGTCTCCTCCACCCCCTCGGGAGCGGAGGTCTACGTGGGGGGAAGCCTGCGGGGCCGCACCCCCTTGAGCCTCGCCTTGCCCGAGGGGCGGTACGAGGTGGAGCTCAGGCTTTCCGGCTATGAGCCTTACCGCGCCCGGGTGGAGGTGCGCCGGGGGGAGACCACGCGGCTGGAGGTGCGCCTGAACCCCATTCGCACCGGCACCCTGTTCCTGGAGTCCAGCCCCGCGGGGGCCGAGGTGTACCTGAACGGGCAGCTTAAGGGGCGCACCCCCTTGCGGCTTGCCCTGGAGGAGGGGACCTACCGGGTGGAGCTCAGGCTTCCCGGCTACGAGCCCTACACCGCAAGCCTGCGGGTGGAGCGGGGCCGGGAGACGCGGCTTGCCGCGAGCCTCGTTCCCATCCGCACCGGGGAGCTTTGGCTGGAGGTGAGGCCCCAAGGGGCCGAGGTCTACGTGGATGGCCGCCTGGCGGGGCGGGGCTCCGTGCGCCTTAGCCTCGAGGCCGGCCTGCACGAGGTGCGGGTGGTGGCCCCTGGGTACGCGGAGTACCGGGCCCAGGTGGAGGTGCGCCCTGGGGAAAGCCTGAGGCTTTCCGTGGAGCTCGTGCCCCTGCGGGCGGTCTTGGAGCTTTACCTCAACGTGGAGGCCCGGGTCTTCCTGGACGGGGAAGAGGTGGGGGTGGCCCGGGGTGGCTACCTGCGCCTGGAGGTGCCCTTCGGCGAGCACGAGCTCACCTTGGTGGCCAAGGGCTACCGCACCTTAGTGCAGCCCCTCCGGGTAGGGGGCAACCAGGTCCTCCGCCTGGAGCTTAGGCCCCTTTAGGCCAAGGGGACCCCGGCCCTAAGGGCCGGGGTTTTCCCTGCGCCAGGCCAGGTAGGAGAAGACCACCAGGTACCCGCTTCCCAAGAGGAGCCCCAAAAGCCACAGCCAAACCCCAAGGCCCCCCAAGAAGGCGGCGGCCCAGGCAAGAAGCCCCAAGAGGGCGAAGACGAGGCCCGCCCGCCGGTGGGTCTTCCGCCACACCAGGGGGCTTTCCAGGGTCCAAGGGGTGCGCACCCCGGCCAGGTAGTTGGGGGGGAGCTTGGGCAGGAGGAGGCCGAGGGTCAAAAAGAGGAGGCCCGCCGCCAAGAGGATGGCCTGCTCGACGGGAAAAGGGTTTCCCCGCGCCCTTTGCCAGGTGGCGTAGAGGATGGCCCCTTGCAGGAGGAAGGAGGACCAAACCACCCCCGCCGTGAGCCAGGGCCAGATGGGGGGCGCCTTTCCCCGCATCTTGGGGTTCCACCGGGGCGCCCAGGCCAAAAGGGGGTAAAGGAGGAAGGTGAGGACCAGGGGCAAGAGGAAGATCTCCAGACGGCTTCCGTAGCGGTCCACCTCCCCCTGGAGGTTCCAGTGGGCGGGGATCCTTTCCGGCAGGTGGAGGTAGGCGTAAAGGGTGAGGCTCCAGGTGAGGAGAAGCCCCAAGGGGGCGAGGAGGCGCTCCACGCCCCAAGCCTATACCATGGGGGCATGGAGGCCATCGTCCTGGGGGGCGGGGAGGAGGCTTGGGCCAGGAAGTACGGGGTGCGGAGCAAGGCTTTGGTGCCCTACCGGGGGAGGCCCTTGGCGGAGTGGGTCCTCGAGGCCCTGGCCCAGGCGGGGCTTTCCGCCCTCTACGTGGGGGAAAACCCCGGGCTGACCCCTTCGCCCCGTTTGACGCTTCCCGACCGGGGAACCCTTCTGGATAACCTGGAAGCGGCCTTGGCCCACGTGGAAGGCCGGGTCCTGGTGGCCACCGCCGACATCCCCCACCTGACCCCGGAGGCGGTGCGGTTCGTCCTGGAAAGGGCCCCGGAGGCGGCCTTGGTCTACCCCATCGTGCCCAAGGAGGCGGTGGAGGCCCGCTTTCCCAACACCAAGCGCACCTACGCCCGGCTCAAGGAAGGGACCTTCACCGGGGGAAACCTCCTCCTCCTGGACAAGGCCCTCTTCTTCCAGGCCCTGCCCCTGGCCAAACAGGTGGTGGCCCTGCGCAAAAGGCCCCTGGCCCTGGCCCGCCTGGTGGGGCTGGACATCCTCCTCAAGCTTCTCTTGGGGCGGCTTTCCCTGGCCGAGGTGGAGGCCCGGGCCCGCCGCATCCTGGGGGTGGAGGCCCGGGCCCTCCTCACCCCCTACCCCGAGGTGGGGGTGGACGTGGACCGGGAGGAGGAGCTGGTAAGCTAAACCCATGCGCACGGTGAAGGAGCTACGCCTGGCGGGGCTTTTCGCCTACCTGGCGGCCTTGGTGCTGGGCCTACTTTTCTCCTACCTCCTCCACGTCCTCTTGGGGGAGGGGGGCCGGCTTGGTTGGGGAAGCTTTAACCTGCCGGGGCTTTTAGAGGGCCTGGGGTTTGTCCTCGCCTTTACCTTCGCCCTTTACCTGGCCAAGAAGGCGGTGCGGGTGCCCTGCACCACCTTGCTCACCGCCGGGCTTTTCGGCCCCACCCCGGCCCGCCGCCTGGCCCGGCCCCTGCCCCGGGTGGAGGGCCTCGAGGCCTATGAAGGCCGGGGGGCGGCCCTCTTGCTCCAGGAGGGGCGGCCCGTGGGCCTCTTGGGCCTTTCCGACCGCATCCTGCCCTTGGAGGAGGTGCCGAGCGTGGAGGCGGAGGTGGCCGTGAGCGAACTCGCCCCCTTGTTTTTCCAAAGCCCTTTGGTTTTGGTGGTGCGGGGCGAGGAGGTCCTGGGGGCCATCCCACGGGAGGCCTTTTTCCGCCACCTGGGTTTTTGAGCTTGACAAAGGGGCTCCTGCCCTAAAATAGGGGGGAGCGGTTGCTCAGGAGGTGAAGGATGCCGCACGTGATCTGTGAGCCCTGCATCGGAGTCAAGGACCAGTCCTGCGTGGAGGTGTGCCCCGTGGAGTGCATCTACGACGGGGGCGACCAGTTCTACATCCACCCCGAGGAGTGCATTGACTGCGGGGCCTGTGTGCCCGCCTGCCCCGTGAACGCCATCTTCCCCGAGGAGGACGTTCCCGAGCAGTGGAAGTCCTACATTGAGAAGAACCGGAAGCTGGCGGGGCTAGAGTAAACCCCTTTCAGGGGCCGGCCCCGAGCTCGCGCACGTACCAGCTCAGGGCCGGCCCCCCATCCTTCACGTGGCGGAAGCCCTGGGCCCGGAAGAAGGCGATGGCGCGGGGGTTGTTGCCGTAGACCACGGCGTAAAGCCGCGCCACCCCGGCCAGGTGGTCCACCAGGTGGGCCAGGGCCCGCCGCCCCAGGCCAAGGCCCTGGCGGTCTTCCCGGATGAGGAGGAGGCTCAAGGTGGCGTCCTCCGCCTCGGGGTAGTGGAGCTTGTAGTCCACATAACCCACGGCCTCCGCCTCCTGGAAGAGCAGGAAGGCGCGGCGGCGGGGGTCTTTTTCCAAGGTGGCGAGGTCGCGGGCCACGTCCTCGAGGGTGGGCATCTCCATCCCGATCAAGGCGAAGTACCCGGGGCTTTGCTGATAGACGCGGTGGAGAAGAGGGGCGTCCTCCGGGGCCGCCGGGCGGAAGGCGAGGCTTAGGGTCCGCATCCCCCCCATGCTACCCCGCTCCGCCTAAGGGGCGTGTGAAAGAAAACCGCCCCGGGCAACCCGGGGCGGCCCTTTGCCCTTTTTACCTGCGGGCCGGCTCCACCACGGTGACGTTCACCGCCTGGGGGCCCTTGCCGTTCTTGCCCGGCTCCACGTCAAAGGTGACGATGTCGCCCTCGTTCAGGGTGCGGAACCCCTTGGCGTTGATGGCGCTGAAGTGGACGAACACATCCGTGTCCCCCTCGCGCTCAATGAAGCCGTAGCCCTTCTCCGCGTTGAACCACTTGACCCGACCCTTCTGCATACCGCTCCTTCGCTTCCGGGCCCTTGCCGGGCCCGTATCCGGGGCCTTAGGGGTTGCTTTAGACCCAAGGGGCCACCCTGAAGCGACCCGGAATACCTCACTTTACCACAGACCGGGCTACTTGCGGAAGAACCCCTTAAGCCGTTCCCAAAACCCCTCGGGGGCCACCTCCTCCCCCACCTCCTCGGCGTAGGCCCTAAGGAGCTTTTGCGCCTTGGGGGAAAGCCTTTTGGGGACGGCGAGTTCCACCACCACCCTTAGCGCCCCCCGTCCCCGGCCCCCGGGGTGGGGGAGGCCTTCACCCGGTAGCTCAAACACCTCCCCGTGCCCCGTGCCCGGGGGGATTTCCAGGGGGATGGGGCCGGAAAGCCCCGGCACCTCCACCCGGGCGCCCAAGGCCGCCTGGGCCAGGCCCAGGCGCAGGCGGTAGACCAGGTCCACCCCTTGGCGCTCCAGGTGGGGATGGGGGCGCACCCGCAGGCGCACGTAGAGGTCCCCCGGCCCCCCGGGGCCCAGGTTGCCGTAGCCGGGAACCCGGAGAAGGTGCCCCTCGTCTATGCCCGGCGGGATGCGCACGGTGAGCCTTTCCTCCCGGGGGATGCGCCCCCGTCCCCGGCAGGTGGGGCAGGCCTCCGCCAGGAGGTGGCCTTGGCCCTTGCAGTGGGGGCAGGTGGAGCGGGTTACGAACCCGCCGAAGAGGCCCTGGCGGACGCTTTCCACCACGCCCCGCCCCCCACAGGTGGGGCAGGCCACCCGCCTCCCCCCCTGGCCCCCGCAGGCCTCGCAGGGCACGAGCCGGGCGTAGACCACCTCCGCCTCCTTGCCCAGGAGGAGGTCTTGGAGCTCCACCTCCACTTCCGCCTCCAGGTCCTCCCCCCTGGGGGCGGCTCGGGGGGAGCGGAAGCCGAAGACCTGGGCGAAGAGGTCAAAGAGGTCCTCCGCCGAGAACTCCGTTTGTCCCAAAAGGCCTCGGTCGTACTGGGCCCGCTTCTCGGGGTCCGAGAGGACGGCGTAGGCCTCGTTGATCTCCTTAAAGCGCTCCTCCGCCGCCTTGTCCCCGGGGTTGCGGTCGGGGTGGTACTGCAGGGCGAGCTTGCGGTAGGCCCGTTTAATTTCCTCCTGGGTGGCCTCGCGGCCCACCCCCAGGATGGCGTAGTAGTCCTTCATCCACTTAGCACTTTACAGGGAGGGCGCCCTTCTGCTAAAGTGCCAGGCAATGAGGCTCCTGCGAGCTATCCGGTAGGGGGCCCCTTCCTTCGGGAAGGGCCCCCCCGGTTTGGCCGCGGGGGCCTCGCTTTATCTAGGAGGAAGCCCATGTTGCTCCTGACCCCCGGACCCACCCCCATTCCCGAACGCGTGCAAAAGGCCCTCTTGCGCCCCATGCGGGGGCACCTGGACCCCGAGGTCTTGGCGGTGAACCGGGCCATCCAAGATCGGCTCTTGAGGCTCTTTGACCCCGGGGAAGGGGCGCTGGTGGCCGCTTTGGCCGGCTCGGGGAGCCTGGGCATGGAGGCGGGCCTGGCCAACCTGGACCAAGGCCCGGTGCTCGTCCTGGTGAACGGGGCCTTTTCCGCCCGGGTGGCGGAGATGGCGGCCCTGCACGGCCTGGACCCTGTGGTCTTGGAGTTCCCCCCGGGGGAGGCGGTGGACCCCGAGCGGGTGGCCCAGGCCCTAAAGCGGCGCCGCTTCCGCATGGTGGCCCTGGTGCACGGGGAGACCTCCACCGGGGTCCTGAACCCGGCGGAGGCTATCGGGGCCCTGGCCAAGGAGGCCGGGGCCCTTTTCTTTGTGGACGCCGTGACCACCTTGGGGATGCTTCCCTTTTCCATGCGGGCCCTGGGGGCCGACTACGCCTTCACGGGAAGCCAGAAGTGCCTTTCGGCACCCCCTGGGCTAGCCCCGGTGGCGGTTTCGGCGGAGGCCAGGAAGGCCTTTTCCGCCAAGCGGGGATGGTACCTGGACCTCACCCGGGTGGCGGAGCACTGGGAGCGGGGGGGGTACCACCACACCACTCCTGTCCTTCTCCACTACGCCCTCCTCGAGGCCCTGGACCTGGCCCTGGAGGAGGGCGTGGAGGCGAGGGAAAAGAGGGCGCGGGAGGTCTACGCCTGGCTTCTGGAGGAGCTAAAGGCCCGGGGCTTTAGCCCCTATCCCAAGGAAAGCCCCTTGCCCACGGTCTTGGTGGTCCGCCCCCCCGAGGGGGTGGAGGCGGACCGCCTGGTCAAGGCGCTGTACGCCCAAGGGGTAGCGGTGGCGGGGGGGATCGGCCCCACCCGGGGAGAGGTCCTGCGGCTCGGCCTCATGGGGGAAGGGGCCCGGAAGGAGCTTTACCAGGCTTTCCTGGAGGCCTTGGACCGGGTCTTGGCCCTAGCGTAGGAAGAAGTAGGCGTAGACCAGGGCCAGGGCCATGCGGTAGAGGGCGAAGGGGCGGAAACCATAGCGCTCCACGAAGCCGAGGGCCCAGCGCACGGTGAGGAGGGCGGTGAGGAGGGCCGAAAGGAAGCCCAGGAGGAGAAGGCCATACCCCCCCTCGGGCACCGCCTGGGCGCTTTTGAAGAGGTCGTAGCCCACCGCCGCCAGCATGGTGGGAAGGGCCAGGAGGAAGCTGAACTCCGCTGCCCCTTTGCGGGAAAGCCCCAACAAGAGCCCCCCCAGGATGGTGGCCCCGCTTCGGCTCGTGCCTGGGAAAAGGGCGGCGAGGCCCTGGAAGACGCCGATGAGGGCCACCCGCCCCAAGGGGAGCTCGGTGGCGTCCTGGAAGCGGGCCCTTTCCGCCAGGCGGTCGGCGAAGAGGAGGACGAGGCCCACGAAGAAGAGGAAAAAGACCACCACGTCGTCCCGCCCCAGGACCACCCCCTTGATGAAGGGATAGAGGAGGAAGCCCATGGCCGCCGTGGGCAGGAAGGCCACCCCAACGCGCCACCAAAGGGCCCGGTCCACCAGGAAGCGCCTCCCGTAAAGGAGGAGGATGGCCAGGATGGCCCCGAGCTGGATGGCGATGAGGAAGGTCTTCAAAAAGGCGTCGCTTTCCACCGGCAGGCCCAGGAGATGGAAAAGTAGCGTCAGGTGGCCGGTGGAGGAGACGGGCAGGAACTCCGTGAGCCCCTCCACCACCCCCAAGAGAAGGGCTTCCCAAGCGCTCATGCGGCCCATGCTACCATGGGGGCGTGGAGGTGTCCGTCCTCATCCCCGCCGCCGGGAGGGGCGAGCGGCTCGGCCTGGGGCCCAAGGCCTTCTTGGAGGTGGGGGGAAAGACCCTCCTGGAGTGGGCCTTGGGCCCCTTCGCCCAGGCGGCGGAGGTCCTGGTGGCTCTGCCCCCGGGGGTGGAGGCGCCCAAAGGCCTCAGGGCCACGTTTCTGCCGGGTGGAGCCACCCGCCAGGCCTCCGTGGCCCGGCTTTTGGAGGCGGCAAGCCTTCCCTTGGTCCTGGTGCACGACGTGGCCCGGCCCTTCGTGAGCCGGGGCTTAGTGGAAAGGGTCCTAAAGGCCACCCAGGCCACGGGGGCCGCGGTGCCGGTTTTGCCCGTGCCCGACACCCTGGTGCGGCCGGAAGGGGAGGGCTACGGGGAGGTGGTGCCCCGGGAGGCCCTCCGCCTGGTGCAGACCCCCCAGGGGTTCTTCACCGCCCTTCTGCGGGAGGCCCACGCCCACGCCCGGAAGCGGGGGCTTTCCGCCACGGACGACGCCCAGCTGGTGCGGGCTTTGGGCTACCCCGTGGCCTTGGTGGAAGGGGAACGCACGGCCTTTAAGATCACCTATCCGGAGGACCTCCTCCTGGCGGAGGCCCTGGCGCGGGCATGGAACGGCTAGCGGTGGCCAAGGTCAACCTGGGCCTTTCCCTTTTGGGGAGGCGGCCCGATGGGTACCACGAGCTCCACACCCTCTTCGCCGCCCTCACCTTTGGGGACCGCCTCTATCTGGAGCCCATCCCCGAGGGGATTGAGTTCAGGGGCCGCTACGGCAAGCGGAACCTCGCCTACCGGGCGGCGGCTTTGTACCTGGAGGTGGCGGGCTTTCCGGGAGGAGTGCGGATCGTGCTGGAAAAGGCCTTGCCCGAGGGGGCGGGCCTGGGTGGGGGAAGCTCGGACGCCGCCCAGGTGCTTTTGGGCCTGAAGGAGCTCTACCCAGCGGAGGTGGACCTCTTTGCCCTGGCCCTTTCTTTGGGAGCGGACGTGCCCTTTTTCCTCCGGGGCGGGGGAGCGGAGGCGCGGGGGATTGGGGAGAAGCTTCGCCCCGTGGCCCTTCCTCCCCTGCCCGTGGTGGTCTTCGCCCCCGGCTTGCGCCTTCCCACCCCCCGGGTCTACGGGGAGGTGAAGCCCCACGACTTCGCCCCGGAGCTTCCCGTGGAGGAGATCCTGGCGGCTTTGGCGAAGGGGGAGGAGCCCCCCTATTGGAACAGCCTCGAGGGCCCCGCTTTCCGCCTCTATCCGGAGCTTAAGGAGGTGAAGGCCCGCCTGAAGGCCTTGGGGCTCAAGGGGGTGCTCATGTCGGGGTCGGGGAGCGCCTTCTTCGGCCTGGCGGAAAGCGAAGGCCAGGCCAAGGAGGCGGTGGCCGTCTTGCGGCACCAGGGGTTCGCCCGTTTTGGGGTTTTAGGAGGTGGCCATGTCTCCACTTGAGGAGGTGCTCGCCGCCCTCCCCGGGGCTCTAGGGGCCCTGAAGACCCTTCCCATCCGCTGGGACGAGGAGCGGTTTCTCTTTTGGCTCAAGCAGGACTACCCTTTCGTGGAGGCCCTTTACCACTACCAGGTGGGGCTTCTCCTGGAAGCCCCGCAACCCCACCGCCCCCCTTTGGTTCAGGCCCTCATGGCCACCGTGGAGGAGCTGGACTGGCTCCTTTCCCAGGGGGCGGACCCCAAGGAGCCCGTTCACCCGGTGCGCCGGGAGTACGTGGCCCTCTTGCAGGAGATGGCCGGGCTCCCTTACCCCTACCGCCTCGTCCTCTTCTACTTCCTAAACCGCCTTTTCCTCGAGGCCTGGAACGCCCACGTGGAAGGGGAAGGCCCCTGGCAGGAGCTCGCCGAGCACTGGTCGGCCCCGGAGTTCCAGGCGGTGCTCTACGACCTGGAAGTCATGGCCCAGGGCCAGCTTGCCGGCCTGGACCCGGGCCTTCTCCACCACTACTTGGGGCGCATCCTGGAGATGGAAAAGAAGACCTGGAGCCTCCTCCTCTAGTTGAGCTCCTCGCCCCAGGCCTCCTCAAAGAGGCGCTTAGCCTCCTGGACGGAAATCTCCAGGGTCTGGGAAACCTCTTCGGCCAGGAGGTAGATGGCCCGCCTCAGGGCCTGGCGGTCCAGGTCGGCGAGGCCCCGCTCCAGCTCCCAGGCCCGAAGCTGCCCCGCCATCTGGGCGATGCGGTAGGGGTTCCCGTCCGCCAGGATCTCGCTCGTCTTCCGGTGCCTCGCCGCCCACTGCTTGGGCAGGGGCATGCGCCCGTTTTTCAGGAGGTCCAGGATGACGGGAACCTCGTCCGGGCTTAAGGCCTTGCGCATCCCCACGCTATGGGGGGCTTCCACGGGTACGTAGGCCTTGGAGCGGGAGCCGGGGAAATCCACCTGGTAGTAGGCCCGGCTTACGCCGCTAACGCTCCTTTGGGCTATGCCCGCCACCACACCGACCCCATAAGGGGGTAGGACCACCTTGTCGCCGGGACGAAACTCTTTCACGGCGCGACTCCTTTCCGGAGCACCAAAAGGAGGTGCTCCATGTAGGCCTCCACCTCTAGCTGGGGGGTACACCCTAAGGCCGCAAGGACGGCGGCGGTGGCCTTAGGGGAAAGTTCGGGCCGCACGGCCCCTTCCGCCTGGCCGCTTCGCACCAGCTCCTCCAGGAGATCCAGGTAGTGCTGGTGCAGGCCCTTCAGCCAAGGGGTGGGGTCCTCCATGGCCTCCCGGGCCACGGCGGCCCAAAGGCCCCGCCACTCCTCTATCCAGGCCAGGCGCTTGCGCAAGAGGGCCTCCAGGCGCACAAAAAAGGGCGCCCGCAGGCGCACCACCTCCTCCACCTCCCGGTAGAAGGCCCAGGTCCTTTCCTCCACCAAGGAGCGCAGGAGGTCCTTCTTGTCGCGGAAGTAGAGGTAGATGGTGCCCTTGCCCACCTCCGCTCTCCGGGCCACCTCCTCCATCTTCAGCCCGGAAAGCCCCATCTCCCGGAGGATTTCCAAGGTGGCCTCGAGGATGGCCCGCTTCTTGTCCTTGGAAATCGCCCCCGGGGGGGATACCATCGCGGCCACGTCCTTGAGTCTACCACACCGCCCTTTTCCTTTCATGAGGAAGGCGCTACCCTAAAGGGCAAGGAGGCAGGGTATGCGTCAGGGCTTTTTCGCCTTGCTCACCGCGGACCCCTTGCGGGGGGCCTTGCGCCCTGTGGAGGAGAGGCTTTTGGCGGAGGCCCGGGGGGAGGCGCTCTTCCTCGTGCCTTACCCTTTGCGGGACCTGGCGGAGGCCTGGCGCCTGGCCTACCGCCACCTGGGGCTTAGGCGGGGGAAGGTGGTCTACCTGAGGCGAAGGGAGGAGGCCTTTGACCCCGAGGTGGCGCATAAGGTGGCGGAAAGCCCCTTGGTGCTGTTGGCCGCCGAGGGTCTCCCGGAGTTTTTGGACCTCATCCGGGGAAGCCTCCTCCTTCAGGCCCTCCTGGAGGTGTACCGCCAAGGCGGGGGCGTGGTGGCCTTGGGGGAGGCGGCGGGGATACTGGGGGAGGCCGCCTTCTACTCCCTGGAGGGAGAGGTGCGGGCGGCCTTGGGCTTAGCCCTTCTCCGGGGCCTCGCCCTTTTGCCGCGGGTGGAGGAGCGGGGGCGGTTTTTGGCCCTTTCCCGCCTGGTGGCGGATAACCCCGACCTGGTGGGCCTGGGGCTTTTGGAAAACACCGCCTTGCGCCTCCTCAAGGGCCTAGGGGAGGTCTGGGCGGGCGGAGTGACCCTGGTGGACGCCGGGGGGGCGGAGTTCACCGCCAGGGGGGTGAAGGGGCTTAAGGTGGACGTGCTTTCGGCGGGGGAGCGCTTCCCCTTGCCCGCCCTTTAGCCTTACCATGGCCCCATGCCCTCGGGGCGCGTGCACGAGGCCATCAACCTGACCTTTTTGGGGACCGGGGCCTTCGCCTACCTGGCCCAAGGGGGCTCCCCCGAGGAGCCTCGGGCCCTGGCCTTCGCCTTGGCCTATTTGGCCGGCACCTACCTGCTCTCCCCCGACCTGGATCTGGCGGAAAAGGGGGTGCGCTCCGGGCGGCGCTGGGGGGTCTTGGGCTTCCTTTGGCGCCCTTACGGGTGGCTTTTCCGCCACCGGGGGCTTTCCCACACCTGGGTCCTGGGACCCTTGACCCGGCTCGCCTACCTGGGTGGGGTGGCGTGGGCCTTGGCCTCCCTGGCCCAGGCCCTTTTGGCCCATCTGGGGGCACCCCTGGACCTTAGACCCCCTTCCTGGCCCAAGGAGGCCCTTTGGTGGGGGCTTTTGGGTTACTACCTTTCCCAGTGGCTTCACCTGGTGGCGGACGGCATCTGGCCCGACCACGACCTCAAGCGGCTGCGACGGCCAAGGTAAGGCGGTGCACATACCGAGCCGGGGCAGGGTAGAGAATGGGGATATGGGCAAACGGGTTCTTCTGGTTTTGGGGGCGCTCCTTGGTTTGGCCTGGGCCGTGCAACCGGGGGAGCGCGTCCCCGATTTCGCCCTTTTGGACCCCAAGGGCAACCTGGTTACCCCCGCCACCATGAAAAAGCCCGCGGTCTTGGTGTTTTGGGCCAGCTGGTGCCCGGTGTGCCGGGCGGAGTTCCCGGGCCTCCACAAGGTGGCGGAGGAAACCGGGGTGCCCTTTTACGTCATCAGCCGCGAGCCCAAAGACACCAAGGAGGTGGTCCTGGCCTACATGAAGGCCTACCCCCGCTTCATCCCCCTCCTGGCCTCGGACCGGGACAAACCCCACGAGGTGGCCAACCGCTTCAAGGTTTTGGGCCAGCCCTGGACCTTCGTGCTGGACGGGGAGGGGAAGGTGGTGGCCCTCTTCGCCGGGCGGGCCGGGCGGGAGGCCTTGCTAGACGCCCTCCTCCTCGCCGGGGTGGAGGTGCCATAGCTCCGCCCGCCGCGCCTCTTCCTCTGGTGTGAGGCGGAGGAGGAAGTCCGCCTCTAAGGCCCTCGAGTCCCCCCACTCCACCAAGACGAGCCTCGCCCCTTCCCGGGCCGCCTCCAGCTGGGGGAGGAGGGCGGTGGGGTCCTTCAGGCGGTAGAGGTCGGCGTGGACCAGGAGGCCTTGGGGCGTGGGGTAGGTGTGGATCAAGGTGTAGGTGGGGCTCGTCACCCGGCCCCGAAAGCCCATGGCCTCCGCCAGGAAGCGGACGAAGGTGGTCTTGCCCGCCCCCAAGGGGCCCTCGAGGACCACCAGGGCCCCCTCGGGGAGGAGGGGAAGGGCCTCTAGGGCCAGGGCCTGGGTGTCTTCCAGGCTTCGGAGCTCGCGGGCGAGGAGAAGGGTTCCCATACGAAGAAAAGGCCCCGAAGGGCCTCTTTGGTGCCGGGAGCGGGACTTGAACCCGCACGCCCTTGCGGGCACCACCCCCTCAAGATGGCGTGTCTACCAGTTCCACCATCCCGGCAGGGCGCGCCTCACGCGCAAGGCTCAGTTTAGCAGAACCCCTTGCCTTGTCAAGGTTGGCGCTTTTGGGACATTTGTCCCTATATCCCTTGGGTAGATTACCCCTGAAACGCCCTTGCGAAGGGGTGGGCGTGGGCGCAGCCGGCTCCCCTTATGGAAGCGCCGGTGGCCCCTGATGGAACCCCAGGCGGCGCGCCCGTAGCCTAAGGCCCCAAGGCCGGAGGTGGCATGCGGAGACGCAACCGTTGGGTACGTACCCTCTTTTGGGGCTCGGTTTTGGGGATTTTCGCCCTCTTGGGGGTGATTTTCTCGGGGGTGGCGGTGGGGGCTTTTGAGCAGCGCACCTTCCCCGTGGAGCAACCCATTCCCTTCAGCCACGCCTTTCACGCCGGGGGGCTTGGGCTTTCCTGCCGCTACTGCCACGCTGCGGTGGAGCACGCCCCTTACGCTGGCCTCCCCCCGACGGAAACCTGCATGACCTGCCACACCTACGTGAAGCCCGATAGCCCCAACCTGGCCCTGGTGCGGGAAAGCTGGGAAACGGGGAAGCCCATAGAGTGGAACCGGGTCATCAACCTCCCCGACTTCGTCTACTTCAACCACGCCGCCCACGTGGCCAAGGGGGTGGGGTGCGCCGAGTGCCACGGGCGGGTGGACCAGATGGCCGTGGTCTACCAGCCCCAGGCCTTCACCATGAAGTTCTGCCTCTCCTGCCACCGCAACCCTGAGGCCCATCTGAGGCCCAAGGAGCAGGTCTTCAACATGGCCTACACCCCCGACCCCGAGCTCGGCAAGAAGCTCAAGGAGGTGTACGGGATCCGTTCCCCCGAGGCCCTGACAAGCTGCAACACCTGCCACCGCTAGGAGGCGTATGAAGAAGACGCGCGGCTTTCCCGAGTCCTTGGAAAAGGAGCTTTACCGCGAGGAGTTTCCCTTTGGCCCCGTGAGCCGGCGGGGGTTTTTGGCCTTGGGCCTCCTAAGCCTTGCCGCCTGCACCCCGGTGGTGCGGCGCAAGGGGGTGCCCTATGTGCGCCAGCCCGAGTGGGTGGTGGAGGGAGGGCGGGCGGAGTTCGTCACCGCCTTCCCCCATGCGGGCTTCGCCGAGGCGGTGCGGGTGCGCCACTACCAGGAGCGGCCCCTCTTTCTCGCCCCCCATGAAGGGGCCATGAGCCCCTATCCCTTGGCCTCCCTCTACGCGCTTTACGACCCGGTCCGCAAGGGCAAGGCGCCCGACTGGGAGGGCTTTTTCGCCGCCTGGCGCAGGGCGCTGGGGGAAGGGGAAACCCTCCTCGTCCTCCCCCGCACCACCTCGCCCCGCCTCGAGGGCCTCCTGCGAAGGGCCCTGGCCCGCTACCCCAACCTCAGGGTGGCCCGGTTTGAGGCCTGGAGCCTGGAAAACGTCTACTTGGGGGCGGAGCTCGCCTTCGGGCGCAGGGCCTGGCCCGTCTACCAGCCGGAGCGCGCCGAGAGGGTGCTCCTTCTGGACGTGGACCTCCACGAGCACCCAGCGGGCTACCTCTGGGGAGGCGCCCTGGCCCAAAGGCGCCTTCCCCCCATGAACCGCATCTACGCCGTGGAGAGCGGGGCGGGCCTCCTCGGAGCCTTGGCCGATCATCGCCTCGCCCTGAAGCCGAGCGGGGTGGAGGCCTTCCTCCTGGACCTGGCCCGGGCCCTGGGGGTGGTGCCGGGAAGCCCGGCCTCGGACTATGGGGGCTTCCTCCCCGCCTTGGTGGAGGACCTCGGGCGGGGTGGGGTGGTGCTTCCCGGGGTCCACCTCTCCCCCGGGGCCCAGGCTTTGGCCATGGCGGTGAACGCCCGCCTCGAGGCCCCGGTGGCCTACGTGGCCCCGCCCGAGGCGGAGCCGGCCACGCCCCAAGCCTTCCTGGAGGCGGAGCGGGCGAGCCGCCTGGTGTGGGCGGCGGAGGGGCCCTTGCCGAGCCTCATGGGCAAGGCCTTCGCCGCGGCGCTTTCCCTCTACCCCAAAGAGGCTCCCTATAGCCTCCCCCTGGCCCACCCCCTGGAGGCCTCGGGCCAGCACCGGGACGCCCTGGGGCGGCTTTGGCCTGCCCAGGCCCTGGTGAAGCCCCTCTGGGGAGGAAAGTCTCTGGAAGAGGTTCTGGCGGGCCTCCTGGGCGAGGAGCTCCCCGCCCTCTCCCCCGAGGAAAAGCGGGCCCTGGCGGAGGGCCGCCCCTTGGCGGAGGCGGAGGCCTTGGCGGTGGCCCTAAGGCCAGGCCTTATGGACCGGCTTCCCCCCTTGCGGGAGGAGGCCCCCCTGGAGCTCACCCTACGCCCGGATGCGAGCCTTTTTGACGGCCGCTACCGGGAAAACCCCTACCTCCAGGAGCTCCCCCGGCCCCTCACCCGCCTGGTCTGGGACGGGGCCCTGCTGGCGGGGGAGGGGCAGGCGGAGGCTTGGGGGCTTCTGGAGGGGGTCCGGGCCCGGGAGCGCAGGGCCGACCCCAGGAGGCCCCTCCTCCGGGTGCGGGCGGGGGCGCGGGAGGCCCTCCTGCCCCTTTGGCCTTTGCCCCTTTTGCCGGAAGGAAGCCTCGTGGCCCCCCTCTCCCACTTCTTCCACCCCGAGGGGGTGGTCTTCCCGGCGGAGGTCGCCCCCACGGGGCGGGAATACCCCTTGGTCTCCACCCAGTACCACGGCTATTTGGGGGAGGTGGAGGCGGTCCACGTTATGACCGAGGAGGAGGCCCTAAAGGAGCCCAAGGAGGAAAAGCGCCTTTCCTTCTACCCCCCTTGGCCCCAGGGGGAGCACGCCTGGGCCATGACCGTGGACCTGAGCCGCTGCCTCGGGTGCGGGCTTTGCGTGCTGGCCTGCCAGGTGGAGAACAACGTCCCCGTGGTGGGGAAGGAGGAGGTGCAGAAGGGGCGGGAGATGCACTGGATCCGCCTGGACCGCTACTTCACCCCCGAGGGGGCCCTCCACCAGCCCGTGATGTGCCAGCACTGCGAGAAGGCCCCTTGCGAGGCGGTCTGCCCGGTGGCGGCCACGGAGCACTCCGATGAGGGGCTAAACCTCATGGTCTACAACCGCTGCGTGGGCACCAAGTACTGCTCCGCCAACTGCCCCTATAAGGCCCGCCGCTTCAACTTCTTCCCCTACGCCGAGCGTTTCGTGGGCCAAGGGGACCCCCGGCGGGCCAAGGAAAGCCCCCTCGCCCTCCTCATGAACCCCGAGGTGACGGTGCGGAGCCGGGGGGTCATGGAGAAGTGCACCTACTGCGTCCAGCGGATAGAGCTCGCCCGGGCCGAGGCCGCCAAAGAGGGGCGCAAGATCCGCACCGGGGAGGTAAGGACCGCCTGCCAGGAGGTCTGCCCGGGGAAGGCCATCCACTTCGGCGACCTCCTGGACCCCGAGGACCCCATCCAGGCCCACCGCAAGGAGGGGCGGCACTACACCCTTTTGGAGGAGGCCAACACCTGGCCCCGCACCACCTACCTGGCCCACCTCAAAAACCCGAACCCGCGCCTAAGGAAGGAGGAGGCCCATGGCTAAGGAACCCCACCCGGACCGCGACCTCATCCAAGGGGAATGGACGGAGAGGAGCTTGGTGGAAAAGCTCTTGGAGCCCGTGGAGAAGCCCCCGCCAAGGCCCTGGAAGGTGGTTTTGGCCGTGGGTTTCGCCCTCACCCTGGCCTGGCTTTACGCCATCTTCGTGACCTTCGTCCAGGGCCTGGGCACCTGGGGCATCAACCAGCCCGTGGCCTGGGGGTACGATATCGTCCACTTCGTCTGGTGGATCGGCATCGGCCACGCTGGGACCCTCATCAGCGCCATCCTGGTTCTCATGCGGCAGAACTGGCGGGACTCCCTCAACCGGGTTACCGAGGCCATGACCCTCTTCGCCGTGCTCTGCGCCGCCACCTACCCCCTCATCCACATGGGCCGGCCACAACACTTCTACTGGGTCATGCCCTACCCCACCCACATGGCCCTCTGGCCCCAGTACAAGAGCCCCCTCTCCTGGGACGTGCTGGCCATCATGACCTACCTCACCATCTCCACCCTCTTCCTCTACCTGGGGCTCATCCCCGACCTGGCCCTTTTGCGGGAGAGGAGCACGGGCTGGCGGAGGAAGCTCTACGGCTGGCTTTCCTTAGGCTGGACGGGGAACGCCGTCCACTGGCAACGCTACCGGGCGGTGTACGTCCTCCTGGCGGGCCTCGCCACCCCCGTGGTCATCTCCGTGCACTCCGTGGTGAGCATGGACTTCGCCTACGGTCTGGTGCCGGGCTGGCACCTCACCGTCTTCCCCCCCTTCTTCGCCGCCGGGGCCATCTACTCGGGCTTCGCCATGGCCCTCACCCTCATCATCCCCTTGCGCCGGTGGTACCGGCTGGAGGGGGTCATCACCGACAGGCACCTGGACTGGATGGCCAAGGTGACCCTGGCCTCGGGGCTCGGGGTGGCCTACATCTACCTTTTGGAAATCTTCATCGCCTGGTATAGCGGGGAGCCGGCGGAGTGGGCCCAGCAGCTTTGGCGCATGACGGGGCCCTACGCCCCCTACTACTGGGCCATGATGCTCATCAACGTGGTCCTCCTCCAGACCCTATGGTTCCCCCGCTTCCGCAAAAACCTCACCTGGCTTTTCCTCTTTTCCATCCTGGCCAACGTGGGCATGTGGCTGGAGCGCTTCGTCATCGTGGTGATCAGCCTCTCCCACGACTTCTTGCCGGGCAACTTCCACCTCTACTACCCCACTTGGGTGGACTGGACGCTTTTCCTGGGGACCATCGGCTTCTTCCTCTTTGGCCTGGCCCTTTTCATCCGGATTTTCCCCCCCATCGCCGTGGCGGAGATGGTCCACCTCTTCCACAAGCTGCGCGGGCACTAGGAGGGCAGGATGCTCTACGGCTACATGGCCTACTTTGATACCCCAGAGGCCTTGCTGTCGGCCCTAAGGGCGCTCAAGAAGGAGGGTTACCGCCGCCTCGAGGCCCTCACCCCGAACCCCGTGGAGGGGATTGAGGAGGTTCTGGGGGGGGATGGGCGCATTCCTTGGGTGGCCTTCTTCCTGGGGGTCCTGGGGGCGGGGCTTGGGCTTTTCCTCCAGGTCTACACCACCCTGGACTACCCCCACAACGCCGGGGGCAAGCCCCTTTTGGGCTGGCCCGCCTTCATCCCCGTGACCTTTGAGCTCACCATCCTCACCATCACCGTGGGCATCTTCCTGTACCTCCTCTACATCAACGGCCTGCCCCTGGCCGCCCACCCGGCGGTGCGGGCTCCCCGGTACGTGGAGGTGCTTCTAGACCGCTACGGGGTCTTCCTCTACGCCACGGACCCCCGCTTTGACCCGGAGGCCACCCGGGCCCTCCTCCAGGCCCTGGGGGCGGAGGTGGAGGAGGTGCGGCGTGATTAGGCTCCTTCTCCTCCTCCCCCTCCTTTCCGCCTGCGGCTGGATGTGGGACCAGCCCAAGGCCAAAGCCTTCCGCCCTGCCCCCCTCCAGGTGGAGGTGCCCGAGGAGCGGGTGCGCTTCGGGGAGAACCTGAACCCCGAGGTGCGCCTTGGGGTGAAGCCGGAAGGGGGCTTTGCGGAAAACCCCTACACCTTCGCCGAGAAAGACCTGGTGCGGGGCAAGGCGCTTTACCAAAGCTTCTGCGCCATCTGCCACGGAATGAGGGGGGAAGGGGATGGCCGGGTCATCCCCTTGGGGGTTCCGAGGCCCCGCTCCTTCCACGACCCCGCCGTGCGGGGAATGCCCGAAGGCTACTTCTACTTCGCCGCCACCAACGGCTTTGGCAGGATGCTTTCCTACAAAAGCCGCATCCCCGAGAGGGAGCGCTGGCTCATCGCCCACTACATCAAGCGCTGCCTCCTGGATGCGGCCTGTCCCAAGGAGGTAATGGATGCAGAGGTCCATTGAGGCGCCCCGCGCTTGGCCTTGGGCCTTGGGCCTAGGGCTTTACGCCCTGGCCTTCCTCTTCGGTGCCCCCGCCGCCTACTTCCCCTTCGCCTTCTTCCTCCTCCTCTCCTTGGGGGCGCTCCTCGTCCTCCTCCTCCACAACGCCCTCACGAGCCGCTGGGGGGTTCCCCTGGAGCCCTACCTCTACCCCTTGGCCCGGCTCCTTCCCCTTATGGGGCTTTTGGGCCTACCCTTTTTCCTCTTCCTGCCCGAGCTTTTCCCCTGGGCGCGGCCCGAGGCCCTTGCCGACCCCATCCTGCGCCACCGCTCGGCCTACCTGAATGCCCCTTTCCTGCTCCTCCGCTACGTCCTCTTTTTCGCCCTCTTCGCCCTTATCCTGGCCCGGCTCCGCCCCGGGGAGCGCCGGGCGGAGGTGGGGGCTTATGGGCTTGCCCTCACCTTCGCCGCCGCCACCTTCCTCACCTACGACCTCTTCAAGAGCCTCGAGGCCCACTTCTACTCCGCCTCCTACGGGGCCATCCTGCTCCTTTCCGCTGTCCTCCTGGCCCTTTCCCTGGCCGTGGCCCTGGCGGTCCGGCGGGGGACGGCGGCCCTTCTGGGCCAGGCCCAAAACCACACCAACCTCCTCCTGGCCTTTTCCATCATCTGGATTTACGTGGAGGCCACCACCCTCATCATCGTCTGGGGCGGTGACCTCCCCCACGAGGTGGAGTTCTACCTGAAGCGCCTGGAGGGCCCCTGGGACGAGGTGGCGGCCTTGTGGGTGGTGGGGGGGTTTTTCCTCCCCTTCCTCTACCTCCTCACCAACCCGCCCAAGCGGGAGGCCCGCTTCCTCCTTCCCGTGGCCCTTTGGATCCCCTTCTTCCGCCTCCTCCACCTGGCCTGGTACCTCCTCCCCGCCTTGGGCCGGGGGGTGGGGGTGGGGGAGGTCCTGGGGTTCCTGGGCCTCGGCCTCCTCTTCGCCACCAGGCTACGCCAGGGCTAGGCGGGGCATTTGCACCTACCTTCACGAGGGGTCCAGGGGGAAACTGGACTTAGGGGTACACGGTATAGGTACCCAAGGAGGTAGAAGATGGCGACGAAGGTTCTGGTCCTGGGAGGCGGTTCGGGCGGCCTGGTGGCGGCCAACAAGGTGAAAAAGCTCCTCGGGAAGGAGGTGGAGGTCACCCTGGTGGACCGGAACGCCTACCACGAGTTCATGCCCGCCTACCCCTGGGTGGCCTTCGGCATGCGGGAGCCCGAGCAGGTGCGTAGGCCCCTCGCCAACCTGGAAAAGCGGGGCATCCAGTACCTCCAGGCCACGGTGGAGGCCCTGGACCCGGCCCACAACAAGGTGAGGACGAGCGCCGGGGAACTTACCTACGATTACCTCATCGTCTCCTTGGGGGCGGAGGCCATGCCTTCCCCCGCCCAGGACGGGTATGCCCCCTGGAGCCTCGAGGGGGCCCTTAGGCTCCGCCAGGCCCTGAAGGACTTCCGGGGCGGCCGGGTGGTGGTGGGGGTTTCCTCCCCCTACTACCCTTGCCCCCCTGCCCCGTACGAGGTGGCGGGCCAGGTGGAGTTCGCCCTCAAGGTGAAGGGGGTGCGGGAGAAGAGCACGGTGGAGGTCTTCCACCTAAACCCGGCGCCCTTGGCGGGTATGGGGCCGGTGATCTCCGGCAAGGTCATGGAGATCCTCCGCGCCAAGGGCATCGCCTTCCACGGGGAGTTTGAGCCGGTGGCCTTTGAGGGGGGCAAGGTGAAGGCCAAGGATGGGCGCGAGCTCGCCTACGACCTCCTCATCCTCACCCCGCCCTTCGCCCCCAACCGGGTGGTGCGGGAATCCCCCCTGGCCGGACCCAACGGCTTCCCCGAGGTGCACAAGTCCACCTTCCGCTCCCCCAAGTTCCCCAACGTCTTCGTCATCGGCGACACGGTGAACCCCTCCCTGATGCTGCCCCCCGCCGGGGTGGTGGCCCACTTCCAGGGGGAGTACGTGGCCGGGGTCATCGCCTCCGACCTCAAGGGGGCCTATATCGGCGAACCCTTCAACCCCGTGGCCATGTGCATCATGGACTTCGGGGACAACGCCCTCCTGCCCCAGTGCTCCTTTGAAAGGCTGCTGGCGGGCACGGGCATGCCCTCCTGCGGCGTGATGGCCGTGGGCAAGTGGGTGCGGGTGACCAAGATGCTCTTTGAGGGCTTCTGGTTCGCCACCCTAATCGAGTAGGAGGGGCCATGGAGAAGACCCTGACGGTGGAGGAACGCCTGGCCCGAATTGAGGAGGTTTTGGAGAAAAGCGGGCTTGGCCTGTTGGCGCAAATAGGCACGGGGGAGACCCTTGCCGAGAACCTGGGCCTCCTTCTAGATCCCAAGAACCTGGAGCTCGTTTCCCTCCTCGCCCGCTTCCTGGACCAGGCGGAGGCCCTGGGGAAGTTGGCGGAAACCCTGGAGAAGCTGGAGAAGTCCGGGGCTTTAGCCTTCCTCGGCCACCTCTCGGAGAACTTCGGCGAGGGCCTGGGGATGCTTATGGAGCCCCAGCTCCTCCGGCTCATCTCCCACGGGGCCAACGTTTTGGACATCCTCTCCCGCATTGAGCCCGCCGCCATCGGCATGATGGCGAGCGCCCTGGAGCGGGGGCTTGCGGAGACCTTCACCCCCGAGACCCTGCGGGAGCCTCCCCGGGTGGGCCTGGCGGGCATCCTCAAGCAACTGGCCGACCCCGAGGTGCAAAAGGCGCTCGGGGTGCTCTTCCTCCTCCTCAAGGCCCTGGGCAAGGCCTTTGGCCACATGAACGAGGACATGAAGGCCCTCGAGGGCCTCATGGCCAAGATGATGAAGAAGTAGCCCTGCCATGGGGGTGGGGGCCGGGAAGCTTCCCGGCCCCTTTTGTGGTAGCCTTTTCCCATGGCCGAGAACCCTGGGGGCCTTTCGGGCGAGGCGCTGCTCCTCCGCATCTTCCTCGGGGAGTCGGACCGGTTTGGGGGCCGCCCCCTTTACGAGGCCATTGTCCTGGAGGCGAAGCGGCGGGGCCTGGCGGGGGCCACGGTGCTCAAGGGCTTCATGGGCTATGGCGCCCATTCCCGCATCCACACCGCCAAGGTCCTCCAGCTTTCCGAGGACCTGCCCGTGGTGGTGGAGATCGTGGATACGGAGGAAAAGGTCCAGGCCTTTTTGCCGGTCCTGGAGGGGATGGTGAGGGAGGGGCTCATCACCTTGGAGAAGGTGCGGGTCCTCCGCTACCAAAGCCGGTAAGCGCCCTTCCTTTTTCCTTGGGCTTTCCCCGCTAGCCTAGGGGTATGGAGCGGATCCCTCCGGGCCAGATCGTCACCGAGCGCTTCCCCATCCTCACCTACGGGGAAGAGCCTAGGGTTACGCCGGAGGAGTGGCGCTTTGGCATCACGGGCCTGGTGGAAGCCCCCTTTACCCTCACCTACCAGGACCTCCTGGCCCTGCCCCAGGTGGAGGTGGTGCGGGACTTCCACTGCGTCACCCGTTGGAGCCGGCTGGACGTGGCCTGGAAGGGGGTGCGGGTCCGGGACCTTTTGGAAAAGGCCCGCCCCAAGCCCGAGGCGGTGGCCGCCTTGGTCCATTCCTACGGGGGTTACACCACCAACCTCCTCCTGGAGGACCTCCTGCGGGAGGATGTGCTCCTGGCCCACACCCTCTTCGGCAAGCCCCTTCCCCCGGAGCGGGGCGGCCCCGTGCGCCTTTTGGTCCCCCATCTCTACGCCTGGAAGAGCGCCAAGTGGGTGCGGGGCATAACGCTCCTAGACCACCTGGAGCTGGGCTTCTGGGAGCGGATGGGCTACCACTGGCGGGGGGATCCCTGGCGGGAGGAGCGCTTCCAGGAGGGCCCCATCCCCGCCGCAAGCCTTAGGTTTCGCAGTAAGAAAACTTGATATAATAGGGCTAAGGAGGTGGGAGGATGGCCCTGAGGGAAGCCCAGGTCAGGGTAGAGGAGGCCTTGCGGGCCTACGAGGCCTGTGTGGAACGGGAGGCCATGGAGTACGGGGAGGAGTACGAGCGGGTCACGTACATGGAGTACGAAGCCCCCGCGCCCGACCCCTGCGCCGAGGCCTTTTCCCGCCTGCTGGCGGCGGTGCGGGCCTACGAGGCGGCGGGGGGAAGGCGGGAGGAGCTGGACCTTAGGGGCAAGGAAGAAAAAGTCTACGAGGCCCTAGACAAGGGATAGGCCCGGGGCCTTCCCTCCTGGAAGTAGAAGGCTTCCCGGTAACCTGCCCGTAGGAGGAGCGCCGCCGCCTCCTGGAAGGCGAAGCCCACCTGGTCCGGCCGGTGGGCGTCCGAGCCCAGGACCACGCCAATGCCAAGCTCCCGGGCCCGCTTTAGAAGGACAAGGGCAGGGTAAACCTCCCGGGCCGGGTTGCGAAGCCCAGCGGTGTTCACATCCAGGAAGAGCCCCGCCTCGGCCACGGCCTTTAGGGCGGGCTCGGCCAGTTCCAAAAGGGCCTCCTCGGGCAAGCGGTGGCCGAACTTCTTGGGCAGGTCCAGGTGGCCGATGGCGTGGAAGAGGCCGCTTTGCGCCGCCCGTTCCACCTCGTGGAAATAGGAGCGGAAGACCTCCTTGAGCTCGCGCCAGGCGTACTCCTCCTGGTGGTCCGGGTGGTCCAGGGGCCAGGCGCCCAGGTAGTGGACGCTCCCGATGACGTAGTCAAAGGGGTAGCTCTTGAGGAGGGTTTGCACGAACGCCTCCGTGCCCGGGTGGAAGTCGGCCTCGAGGCCGATCCCCACATAGAGGTCCGGGTGAAGCTCCCGCACCCGTTCCAGGGCCAGGAGGTAGAAGGGAAGCTCGGAAAGGCGCATGCGGCTTTGGGGGTCGTACCAGGCGGGCATGGGGCTATGGTCGGTGAAGACGAGGCCCCTTAGCCCCACCTTCCTGGCCTGGAAGAGGTACTCCCCCGGGGCCCCTTCCGCATGGCCGCAGAGGGGGGTGTGGACGTGGCTATCCACCATGGGGCCATTCTATCCGGACGAGGCGCCCCTGCCAGGCGTAGGCCACCACCTCTTGGCCTAGGGCCTGGGCCAGGTCCAAGGACAAAAAGGGGTCCTCCTCCGGAGGCCCCGCCTCCTGCACCAAGACAGGGGTGAAGGGGGGAAGGAGGGCGGGGTAGCGTTCTAGGATGCTTTCCACCCGGAAAGCGCCCGCCCAGAGCCGCTTCAGGGCGAAGAGGGCCTCCTGGGGGGTGGGGGCGGGATGGGCCTCCCCTTTCCCTTCCCGGCGGAGGAGAAAAGGCCCTCGGCCCCTTAGCGCCGCCAGGAACGCCTCGGCCCGCTCGGGCAGGAGGTAGCTTTCCCTCACCGCCCGCATGGCCTCTTCGGCGGCCCAGACAAGCCTTTCCTCGTCAATGCGCACGCCGAAAACCCCTTGAAAAAGCCTTTCTATGCGCTCCGGAAGGTTATTTAGGCGGAAAAACTCCTCCTCTAGTCCCGCGACCCAGGTGGGGACCACGGGGAAGCCCAGGGCCTGGGCCCGCCGCAATAGGGCCACTTCCCCTTCCCCTACGGCCTTTTCCAGGGGGATTAGTCCAGGCTCCGCCATAGGTACCACGCCAGGTGGCTCCGGTAGGGGCGGAAGGGCGCGCCAAAGGCGGCTAGGGCCTCGCCCTCCACCCCGAAGAGGGCCTTGGCCGCCCGCCTTAGGCCCAGGTCCCCCACGGGCCAGACATCGGGGCGCCCTAGGCCGAACATGAGGAACATCTCCGCCGTCCAAGGGCCCACGCCCCGCACCTCCTGAAGCCGCGCCTTCACTGCCCCGTCCTCCAGGGCCTCGAGGCCCTCCAGGAGGCCTTCTTGGGCCTTCGCCGCCAGGTCCTTTAGCGCCATCGCCTTGGCCAGGGAAAGCCCCGCCTGGCGTAGGGCCTCGAGGGGGACCTGAAGCACCGCCTCGGGCCTCGGTTCCACCTGTTCCCAAAGCCTTTTGGCGATGGTTTTCGCCGCCTGGGTGGAAAGTTGCTGGGCCACGATGCTTTCCGCCAAGACCCGGAAGGGGTCCCGCTGGGGCACAGGGTGAGGGTGGAAGGGGGCGGGCCCGTAACGCTCCAAGAAGGCCAGAAGGAGGGGGTGCTCAAACAAACCGTACCCCTTCGGCCCGGGTCACCTTGCCCTGGTAGAGGAAGGTGACTTGGCGGAGGGCCGCCTGGAGGTCAAAGGGGGTGAGGGCGCTGGTGGCGTCCTCGGGCAGGACCACCTGGTACCAGCGCAAGGCGGCGGAGCCGGCGGTGTGGAGAACGCAGATGTTGGCCACGGTGCCCGTGACCACCACGTGCTTTACCCCCCATAGGTGCAGGTAGTGGTCCAAGGGGGTGCCGTAGAAGGCATCGTAGCGCACCTTCTGGACGATGAGGTCCCCGGGCTCGGGGCGGAGCTCTTCCAGGATCTCCGCCCCCCAGGTGCCGGCCACGGCGTGCCGGGGCCAGATCTGGAACTCGGGGTCGTCCTCCCGGTGCCAGTCCTGGGTGTAGACCACCCTGGCCCCCGCCGCCCGGGCCCTCTCCAGAAGGAGCCGGATGGCGGGAACGCTCTTCGGGGCGTCGGGCACGAAGAGGGCCCCTTGGGGGTGGGCGAAATCGTTCTGCATGTCCACCACGATGAGGGCCGTTTCCTTGGCGGGCAGATCTAGGCTTTCCACTTTGGGGATCTCGGGAACCTCCACCATACCCCCATTGTGCCACCCTTGACCGGGGGTGGGGGAGGGGCTACACTCCTATAGCATGAAAATACGGGACCTCCTCAAAAGCCGCCAGGGGCCCCTTTTCTCCTTTGAGTTCTTCCCCCCCAAGACGGCGGAGGGGGAGGAGGCGCTTTTCCGCACCATGGCCGAGCTCAAGGCCTTCCGCCCCGCCTTCGTGTCCATCACCTACGGGGCCATGGGGAGCACCCGGGAAAGGAGCGTGGCCTGGGCGAGGAGGATTTTGGAGCTCGGCCTAACCCCCCTGGCCCACCTCACCGTGGCCGGGCAGAGCCGGGAAGAGGTGGAGGAGGTCCTAGGGCGCTTCGTGGAAAGCGGGGTGGAAAACCTCCTTGCCCTCCGGGGGGACCCGCCCCAGGGGGAGCGGGTCTTCCGGCCCCATCCCAAAGGCTTCCGCTACGCCGCCGAGCTCGTAGCCCTCATTCGGGGGCGCTACGGGGAGAGGGTTTCCGTGGGCGGGGCTGCCTACCCGGAAGGCCACCCGGAAAGCGAAAGCCTTCAGGCTGACCTCCGCCACTTCAAGGCCAAGGTGGAGGCTGGCTTGGACTTCGCCATCACCCAGCTTTTCTTCAACAACGCCCACTACTTCGGCTTCCTGGAGCGGGCCCGGCGCATGGGCATCCACATCCCCATCCTCCCCGGCATCATGCCCATCACCAACTACGCCCAGCTCCGCCGCTTCACCGAGGTCTGCGGGGCCAGCATCCCTGGGCCCCTCCTTTCCCAACTGGAGCGCCACCAGGACGACCCCAAGGCCGTCCTGGAGATCGGGGTGGACCACGCCGTCCGCCAGGTGGCGGAGCTTCTAGAAGCCGGGGTGGAGGGGGTCCACTTCTACACCCTGAACAAAAGCCCCGCCACCCGCATGGTCCTGGAAAGGCTCGGCTTCCGCCCGGTGGCCTAGACCTCCACCCCCTCGCTGAAGGTCCCGAGCGCCACCTCCTGCCCCCGGAGGGCGAGGAGCTTGCCCAGGGCTAAAAGCTTCTCCTCTTCCCCGTGGACCAGGACCACCCGGGGTTGGCCTTCAAGCCAGTCCAAAAGCTCGTCCTGCCCCGCGTGGCCGGAGAAACCGCCCAGGGTGTGCACCTCGGCCCTAAGGGGCACCTCCTGCCCCAGGATGCGCACCCGCTCGGGCCGGGCGATGATCTCCGCTCCCAGGCCCCCTCGAGGCTGGTACCCCACGAAGACCAAGGCGTTTCGGGGATCGGCTAGCCCATGCTTCAGGTGGTGCAGGATCCTTCCCCCCGAAAGCATCCCGCTTCCCGCAATGACCACCATGGGCCCGGGTTCTTGAGCCAAGGCCCGGGACTCCTCCGCGCTTTCCACCACCCGTAGCGTCCGGGGACGGAAAGGGTTCTTCCCTTGGAGGAAGTAGGCCTGCACCTCCTCGCTAAGGTAGCGCACGAGCCTCGGGTAGAGCTCCAAAACCCGCTCCGCCATGGGGGAGTCCAGGAGGATGGGGGCCTTGGGGAGGCGGTGGCCGTTCTCGTAAAGGAGGAAAAGGATTTCCTGCGCCCGCTCCACGGCGAAGGAGGGGATGAAGACCTTCCCGCCCCGGCCCAGGACCCGCTCCAAAATCTCCAAAAACTCCACCACCGTGGCGGCGAAAGGGCGGTGAGGCCGATCGCCGTAGGTGCCTTCGCAGAGGACCAAATCCGCCTTGGGGGGAAGGGAGGGGTCGGGGAGCACCACCTTCTCGCGGTTACCCAGGTCCCCGCTATACACGAAGGTCTTCCCCTCCCCTTGGGCCACCACAAAGGCGCTCCCCGGCAGATGCCCCGCCTGGGAGAAGGAGAGGGTGAGGTCGCCTAGACGGAGCCACTCCCCGTACTCCAGGGGCTTGGCGTGGCGGAAGACCTCCTCCACGTCCTCCTCCTCAAAGAAGGGCCTTTCCATGACCTTCAGGGCGTCCTCCAGGACGATGCGCATCAGGAGGAAGGTGGCCTTGGTGGCGTACACGGGTCCGCGAAACCCCTCGCGGAAGAGCCGGGGGAGGCGGCCCACGTGGTCTAGGTGGGCGTGGGTGAGGATTACCGCCTCCACCTCCTTGGGGTCAAAGCCGAAGGGGGCGTGGTTTTTTTCCTCCTCCTTGCCCTGGAACATGCCGCAGTCCAAAAGCACCCGCCTCCCCTCGGCCAGAAGGAGGTGGCAGCTTCCCGTCACCTCCCGGGCGGCGCCAAAAGGTACGATGCGCATGCCCTTATCTTGACACTCACCCTGGGGTGTGTTAGCCTATTCCCTCGGACAGGGTCCCATCCCCGGTCCTGCCACCCTAGCTCAACAGGCAGAGCACCCGACTTGTAATCGGGGGGTTGGGGGTTCAACTCCCCTGGGTGGCTCCAAAGGAGGGCGTGGGCAGGTGCCCGAGCGGCCAAAGGGGACGGTCTGTAAAACCGTTGGCGCACGCCTACGCTGGTTCGAATCCAGCCCTGCCCACCAAACGGTGTGCCTAAGCACACCCCCATGCGGGAGTAGCTCAGTTGGTAGAGCATCGGCTTCCCAAGCCGAGGGTCGCGGGTTCGAGTCCCGTCTCCCGCTCCACGAGCTCGCGTAGCTCAGCAGGTAGAGCACACCCTTGGTAAGGGTGAGGTCGCCGGTTCGAGCCCGGCCGCGAGCTCCACTTTTTTGTCTGCCCTGGGCCTTAGGCCCCCAGGGCGGCCTTTGCGTGCAAGAAAAGAGGAGGAACCATGGCCAAGGGCGAGTTTATCCGGACGAAGCCTCACGTGAACGTGGGGACGATTGGGCACGTGGACCACGGGAAGACGACGTTGACGGCGGCGTTGACGTTTGTGACTGCGGCGGAGAACCCGAATGTAGAGGTGAAGGATTACGGGGAGATTGACAAGGCGCCGGAGGAGCGTGCGCGGGGGATAACGATCAACACGGCGCACGTGGAGTACGAGACGGCGAAGCGGCACTATTCGCACGTGGACTGCCCGGGACATGCGGACTACATCAAGAACATGATCACGGGTGCGGCGCAGATGGACGGGGCGATTTTGGTGGTATCGGCGGCGGATGGGCCGATGCCGCAGACGCGGGAGCACATTTTGTTGGCACGGCAGGTGGGGGTCCCGTACATTGTGGTGTTCATGAACAAGGTGGACATGGTGGACGACCCCGAGTTGTTGGACTTGGTGGAGATGGAGGTACGGGACCTTTTGAACCAGTACGAGTTTCCTGGGGACGAGGTTCCGGTGATTCGGGGGAGTGCGTTGCTTGCGCTTGAGCAGATGCACAAGAACCCGAAGACGAGGCGAGGGGAGAACGAGTGGGTGGACCGGATTTGGGAGTTGTTGGATGCGATTGACGAGTACATTCCCACGCCGCAGCGGGACGTGGACAAGCCGTTCTTGATGCCGGTGGAGGATGTGTTTACGATTACTGGGCGCGGGACGGTGGCTACTGGGCGGATTGAGCGTGGGAGGGTGAAGGTTGGGGACGAGGTGGAGATTGTGGGGCTATCTCCGGAGACGCGCAAGACGGTGGTGACGGGTGTGGAGATGCACCGGAAGACGCTGCAGGAGGGGATAGCTGGGGACAATGTAGGTTTGTTGTTGCGTGGGGTAAGCCGGGAGGAGGTGGAGCGGGGGCAGGTTTTAGCGAAGCCTGGGAGCATTACGCCGCACACCAAGTTTGAGGCCTCGGTGTACATCTTGAAGAAGGAGGAGGGGGGCCGGCACACGGGATTTTTCACGGGATACCGGCCGCAGTTTTACTTTCGGACCACGGATGTGACTGGGGTGGTGGAGCTGCCGGCGGGTGTGGAGATGGTGATGCCTGGGGACAATGTGACGTTTACGGTGGAGCTGATCAAGCCGGTGGCCTTGGAGGAGGGTTTGCGGTTTGCCATTCGTGAGGGTGGGCGGACCGTGGGCGCCGGCGTGGTCACCAAGATCCTGGAGTGAGGTGAGGCATGCCCAAGATCCGCATCAAGCTACGGGGCTTTGACCACAAGACCCTGGACGCCTCGGCCCAGAAGATCGTGGAGGCCGCGCGGCGCTCGGGGGCGCAGGTCTCGGGCCCCGTACCCCTGCCCACCCGGGTGCGGCGCTTCACCGTGATCCGGGGTCCTTTCAAGCACAAGGACTCCCGGGAGCACTTTGAGCTCCGCACCCACAACCGCCTGGTGGACATCCTGAACCCCAACCGCAAGACCATTGAAAGCCTCATGAACCTGGACCTGCCCACCGGCGTGGAGATTGAAATCAAGACCGTGGGAGGTGGCAAGTGAAGGGCATCCTGGGCACGAAGGTGGGCATGACCCGGATCTACAAGGACGACCGGGCCGTTCCCGTCACCGTGATCCTGGCCGGGCCCTGTCCCGTGGTGCAGCGGCGCACCCCGGAGAAGGACGGGTACCTGGCGGTCCAGCTGGGGTTTCTGCCCCAAAAGCCCAAGCGGGTGAACCGGCCCATGAAGGGCCACTTCGCCAAGGCGGGCGTGGCCCCGGTGCGGATCCTCAAGGAGATCCGGGACTTTAACCCCGAAGGCGACGTGGTGACGGTGGAGATCTTCAAGCCGGGGGAGCGGGTGGACGTCACCGGCACCTCCAAGGGCCGGGGCACCGCCGGCGTGATGAAGCGCTGGAACTTCGCCGGTGGGCCGGACTCCCACGGCGCCCACAAGATCCACCGCCACCCCGGCTCCATCGGTAACCGCAAGACCCCGGGCCGGGTGTACAAGGGCAAGCGCATGGCCGGCCGCTACGGGGCCGAGCGGGTCACGGTGATGAACCTCGAGGTGGTGGACGTCATCCCCGAGGAAAACCTCCTCTTGGTCAAGGGCGCGGTGCCGGGGCCCAACGGCGGCCTCCTGGTGGTGCGCGAAACCAAGAAGGTGGCCAAGTGAAGGCAGGTAAGGAGGACATGGTGTACCAGATCCCTGTGCTCTCCTCTTCCGGCAAGCGGGAGCTTGCCGCCGACCTCCCCGCCGAGGTCAACCCCCACCTCCTTTGGGAGGTGGTGCGCTGGCAGCTGGCGAACCGCCGCCGGGGCACCGCCAGCACCAAGACCCGGGGTGAGGTGGCCTACTCCAGCCGTAAGATCTACCCCCAGAAGCACACGGGCCGCGCCCGCCACGGGGACATCGGTGCCCCCATCTTCGTGGGCGGCGGTACTGTCTTCGGGCCCAAGCCCCGCGACTACGGCTACACCCTGCCCAAGAAGGTGAGGAAGGCGGGGCTAGCCATGGCCGTGGCCGACCGGGCCCGGGAGGGGAAGCTCCTTTTGGTGGAGGACTTCGCCGGGGTGAACGGCAAGACCAAGGAGTTCTTGGCCTGGGCGAAGGCGGCGGGACTGGACGGCTCGGAAACCGTGCTTTTGGTGGCGGAAAACGAGGTGGTCCGCCGCGCCGCCCGCAACCTACCCTGGGTGGTCACCCTGGCCCCCGATGGGCTCAACGTGTACGACATCCTGCGCACCGAGCGGCTTGTCATGGACCTGAAGGCCTGGGAAGCCTTCCAGGCCCGTTTGGGAGGTGAGGCGTGAAAACCGCTTACGACATCATCCTCGCCCCCGTCCTCTCGGAGAAGGCCTACGCTGGCTTCGCCGAGGGCAAGTATACCTTCTGGGTTCACCCTAAGGCCACCAAGACCGAGATCAAGAACGCGGTGGAGGAGGCCTTCAAGGTGAAGGTGGTGGGGGTCAACACCCTGCGGGTGCGGGGCAAGAAGAAGCGCCTGGGCCGCTACCTGGGCAAGCGCCCCGACCGCAAGAAGGCCATCGTCCAGGTGGCCTCCGGGCAGAAGATTGAGGCCTTGGAGGGCCTCATCTAGACCTAGCCGGGTGGGGTGCCCGGCCCCGATCCGGCAAGGAGGATAGAGAATGGCAGTCAAGAAGTTCAAACCCTACACCCCAAGCCGCCGCTTCATGACGGTGGCCGACTTCTCCGAGATCACCAAGACGGAGCCGGAGAAGTCCTTGGTCAAGCCCCTGAAGAAGACGGGGGGGCGGAACAACCAGGGGCGCATCACCGTGCGCTTCCGGGGGGGCGGCCACAAGCGGCTTTACCGGATCATTGACTTCAAGCGCTGGGATAAGGCAGGCATCCCCGCCAAGGTGGCGGCCATCGAGTACGACCCCAACCGCTCGGCCCGCATCGCCCTCTTGCACTACGTGGACGGGGAAAAGCGCTACATCATCGCCCCCGAGGGGCTGCAGGTGGGCCAGCAGGTGGTGGCGGGGCCGGATGCCCCTATAGGGGTGGGCAACGCCCTCCCCCTTCGCTTCATCCCTGTGGGTACCGTGGTGCATGCGGTGGAGTTGGAGCCCAAGAAAGGGGCTAAGCTGGCCCGTTCCGCTGGTACCAGCACCCAGATCCAGGGCCGGGAAGGGGATTACGTGATTCTGCGCCTGCCTTCCGGGGAACTTAGGAAGGTGCACGGGGAGTGCTACGCCACCATCGGGGCTGTGGGCAACGCCGACCACAAGAACATCGTCCTGGGCAAGGCGGGCCGCACCCGTTGGCTGGGCCGCAAGCCCCACGTGCGGGGTGCCGCCATGAACCCGGTGGACCACCCCCATGGCGGTGGTGAGGGCCGGGCACCCCGGGGCCGGCCTCCCGCTTCCCCCTGGGGTTGGCAGACCAAGGGCCTTAAGACGAGGAAGCGGCGCAAGCCTTCCAGCCGCTTCATCCTGGCCCGGCGCAAGAAGTGAGGTGAGCCATGCCGCGTAGCTTGAAGAAGGGCGTCTTCGTAGACGACCACCTCTTGGAGAAGGTCCTGGAGCTCAACGCCAAGGGGGAAAAGCGGCTCATCAAGACCTGGAGCCGCCGCTCCACCATCGTCCCCGAGATGGTGGGCCATACCATTGCGGTCTACAACGGCAAGCAGCACGTGCCCGTCTACATCACCGAGAACATGGTGGGGCACAAGCTGGGAGAGTTCGCCCCCACCCGCACCTACCGGGGGCATGGCAAAGAGGCTAAGGCCACCAAGAAGAAGTAGCCATGGAAGCGAAAGCCATTGCCCGTTACGTGCGCATCTCCCCCAGGAAGGTCCGGTTGGTGGTGGACCTGATCCGGGGGAAGAGCCTCGAGGAGGCCCGCGCCATCCTGCGCTACACCCCTAAGCGGGGGGCCTATTACGTGGCCAAGGTGCTGGAGTCCGCCGCCGCCAATGCGGTCAACAACCACGACATGCTGGAGGATAGGCTTTTTGTGAAGGCGGCCTTTGTGGACGAGGGGCCGGCCCTAAAAAGGGTGCTTCCCCGGGCCCGGGGCCGGGCGGACATCATCAAGAAGAAGACCAGCCACATCACGGTGATCCTGGGGGAGAAACATGGGAAATAAGATCCACCCCATCGGATTTAGGCTCGGCATCACCCGGGACTGGGAGTCCCGTTGGTATGCGGGCAAAAGGCAGTACCGGCATCTCCTCGTGGAGGACCAGAAGATTCGTGAGGTCCTCACCAAGGAGCTCTACCCGGCGGGTCTGGCCCGCATTGACATTGAACGGGCTGCGGACAACGTGGCCGTAACCGTGCACGTGGCCAAGCCCGGCGTGGTCATCGGCCGGGGCGGGGAGAAGATTAAGGTTCTAAGGGACACCCTTTCCCAGCTCACGGGAAAGAATGTGGCCCTGAACGTCCAGGAGATCCATAACCCTAACCTCTCGGCGCCCCTGGTGGCCCAGCGGGTGGCGGAGCAGATTGAGCGCCGCTTTGCCGTGCGCCGGGCCATCAAGCAGGCGGTGCAGCGGGTCATGGAGGCGGGGGCCAAGGGGGCTAAGGTGATCGTGTCCGGCCGCATCGGTGGCGCCGAGCAGGCCCGCACCGAGTGGGCGGCCGAGGGCCGGGTGCCCCTTCACACCCTGCGTGCTAACATAGACTACGGCTTCGCTTTGGCCCGCACCACCTACGGGGTGCTGGGGGTCAAGGCCTACGTGTTCCTGGGCGAGGTGATTGGCGGCCAGAAGCCCAAGGCCCGGCCCGAGGAGCCAAGGGCGGAGGAGAGGCCCCGCCGCCGCCGCCCAGCCGTGCGCGTGAAGAAGGAGGAGTAGGCCATGTTGATGCCCAGGCGCATGAAGTACCGCAAGCAGCACCGGGGCCGCATGAAGGGGGCGGCCAAGGGGGGTGACTACGTGGCCTTTGGGGACTTCGGCCTGGTGGCCATGGAACCCGCCTGGATCACCTCCCAGCAGATTGAGGCGGCCCGTGTGGCCATGGTGCGCCACTTCCGCCGTGGGGGGAAGATCTTCATCCGCATCTTCCCCGACAAGCCCTACACCAAGAAGCCCCTCGAGGTGCGGATGGGTAAGGGTAAGGGCAACGTGGAAGGCTACGTGGCGGTGGTGAAGCCGGGGCGGGTGATGTTTGAGGTGGCGGGGGTCACCGAGGAGCAGGCCCTCGAGGCCTTGCGCATTGCCGGCCACAAGCTTCCCATCCGGACCAAGATCGTGAGGAGGGATGCCTACGATGAAGCCCAGTGAGATCCGCAAGCTCTCTCCCAGTGAGATTGAAAAGCTGGTTCGGGAGAAGAAGCGGGAGCTGATGGAACTTCGCTTCCAGGCCTCCATCGGCCAGCTTTCCCAGAACCACCGGGTGCGGGAGACGAGGCGCCTCATCGCCCGGCTCCTCACGATCCTGAACGAGAAGAGGAGGGCCAATGCCTAAGAAGGTGCTGACCGGGGTGGTGGTGAGCGACAAGATGCAGAAGACCGTCACGGTCTTGGTGGAGCGCCAGTTCCCCCACCCCCTCTATGGCAAGGTGATCAAGCGCTCCAAAAAGTACCTGGCCCACGACCCCGAGGAGAAGTACCAGGTGGGGGACGTGGTGGAGATCATCGAGGCCCGCCCCATCTCCAAGCGCAAGCGCTTTAGGGTTTTGCGCCTGGTGGAGGGGGGTCGGTTGGACCTGGTGGAGAAGTACCTGGTGCGTAGGCAGAACTACGCCAGCCTTTCCAAGCGGGGAGGTAAGGCATGATCCAGCCCCAAACCTACCTGGAGGTGGCCGATAACACCGGGGCCCGCAAGATCATGTGCATCCGGGTCCTGAAGGGTTCCAACGCCAAATACGCCACCGTGGGGGATGTGATCGTGGCCAGCGTCAAGGAGGCCATCCCTCGCGGGGCGGTGAAGGAAGGGGACGTGGTGAAGGCGGTGGTGGTGCGCACCAAAAAGGAAGTAAAGCGCCCCGATGGCTCGGCCATCCGTTTTGACGACAACGCCGCCGTCATCATCAACAACCAGCTGGAGCCCCGGGGCACCCGTGTTTTCGGACCCGTGGCGCGGGAACTTCGGGAAAAGGGGTTCATGAAGATTGTCTCCCTGGCTCCGGAGGTGCTCTGATGCAGGCCAAGGTGCATGTGAAGAAGGGGGACACGGTTCTGGTGGCCTCCGGCAAGTACAAGGGCCAGGTGGGCAAGGTGAAGGCGGTTCTGCCCAGGAAGGGTGCGGTCATCGTGGAGGGGGTGAACATCGTCAAGAAGGCGGTGCGGGTCAGCCCCCAGCATCCCCAGGGTGGCTTTGTGGAGCAGGAAGCCCCCCTGCATGCCTCCAAGGTGCGCCCCATCTGCCCCGCATGCGGCAAGCCCACCCGGGTGCGCAAGAAGTTCCTGGAGGATGGCCGCAAGATCCGGGTTTGCGCCAAGTGCGGCGGGTCTTTGGACGTGGAGGAGTAGCATGCCTCTGGACGTTGCCCTGAAGAAGAAGTACTACGAGGAGGTCCGGCCCGAGCTCATCCGCCGCTTCGGCTACCAGAACATCTGGGAGGTTCCCAGGCTGGTGAAGGTGGTGGTGAACCAGGGCCTGGGCGAGGCTAAGGAGGACGCCCGCATCCTGGAGAAGGCCTCCAAGGAGCTCGCCCTTATTACCGGCCAGAAGCCGGCGGTGACCCGGGCGAAGAAGTCCATCTCCAACTTCAAGCTCCGCAAGGGCATGCCCATCGGCCTTCGGGTGACGCTGCGGGGGGACCGCATGTGGATCTTCCTGGAGAAGCTCCTCAACGTGGCCCTGCCCCGCATCCGCGACTTCCGGGGCGTGAACCCGGCAAGCTTTGACGGCCGGGGCAACTACAACCTGGGCCTCAAGGAGCAGCTCATCTTCCCCGAGGTCACCTACGATATGGTGGACGCCCTTAGGGGGATGGACATCGCGGTGGTCACCACCGCCAGGACCGACGAGGAGGCCAAGGCCCTTTTGGAGCTCTTGGGTTTCCCCTTCCGCAAGTGAGGCGAGCATGGCGAGAAAAGCGCTGATTGAGAAGGCCAAGCGGACCCCTAAGTTCAAGGTGCGGGCCTACACCCGGTGCGTGCGGTGCGGGAGGGCCAGGAGCGTCTACCGCTACTTCGGTCTTTGCCGGCTCTGCCTGCGGGAGCTGGCCCACAAGGGGCAGCTTCCTGGGGTGAAGAAGGCCAGCTGGTAGGCCGTGGCCGGTCGGGGGGGTTCCCTCGAGACCGCATGGCTTGGGAGTGAGGTAAAAGGAGAGAGGAAATGCTGACGGACCCCATTGCCGACATGCTGACCCGGATACGCAACGCCACCCGGGTCTACAAGGAGAGCACCGAGGTGCCCGCCTCCCGCTTTAAGGAGGAGATCCTGAAGATCCTGGCGCGGGAGGGCTTCATCAAGGGGTACGAGCGGGTGGAGGTGGACGGCAAGCCCGTGCTGCGCATCCACCTGAAGTACGGCCCCAGGCGCCCCGGGCTTGACCCCCGCCCCGAACAGGTCATCAAGCACATCCGGCGCATCAGCCGCCCGGGACGGCGGGTTTACGTGGGGGTGAAGGAGATCCCCCGGGTGCGCCGGGGTCTCGGGATCGCCATCTTGTCCACGCCCAAAGGGGTTCTCACCGACCGGGAGGCCCGCAAGCTGGGCGTGGGCGGCGAGCTCATCTGCGAGGTGTGGTGATGTCTAGGATTGGTCGGCTTCCCATTCCCCTGCCCAAGGGGGTCAGCGTGGAGGTGGCCCCGGGCCTGGTCAAGGTCAAGGGCCCCAAGGGCGAGCTTTCCGTGGCCATCTCCCCCGAGATGCGGGTGGTGGTGGAGGAGGGTGTGGTCCGGGTGGAGCGCCCTTCGGACGAGCGCCGCCACAGGAGCCTTCACGGCCTCACCCGCACCCTCATCGCCAACGCGGTGAAGGGGGTGTCCGAGGGGTACGCCAAGGAGCTCCTCATCAAGGGCATCGGTTACCGGGCGCGGCTTGTGGGCCGGGCGGTGGAGCTTACCGTGGGCTACAGCCACCCCGTGGTGGTGGAGCCCCCGGAGGGGATCACCCTCGAGGTGCCCGAGCCCACCAGAATCCGGGTGGTGGGCATTGACAAGCAGCGGGTGGGCCAGGTGGCCGCCGACATCCGGGCCATCAAGAAGCCCAGCGCCTACCACGAAAAGGGCATCTACTACGCGGGCGAGCCCGTCCGCCTCAAGCCCGGCAAGGCCGGGGCCAAGAAGTAGGGGGGATTATGGCACGGCTTACCGCATACGAGCGCCGCAAGTTCCGGGTGCGCAACCGCATCAAGCGCACGGGCCGGCTACGCCTTTCCGTCTTCCGCAGCCTCAAGCACATCTACGCCCAGATCATTGACGACGAAAAAGGGGAGACCTTGGTGGCCGAGTCCAGCCTGGCCCTCAAGCTCCAGGGCAACAAGACCGAGGTGGCCCGGCAGGTGGGGCGGGCCCTGGCGGAGAAGGCTTTGGCCAAGGGCATCAAGCAGGTGGCCTTTGACCGCGGCCCCTACAAGTACCACGGCCGGGTGAAAGCCCTGGCCGAGGGGGCCCGGGAGGGCGGTCTGGAGTTCTAAGGGGGGGACCATGCCCGAGACCGACTTTGAAGAGAAGATGATCCTGGTGCGGCGCACCGCCAAGACCTACCAGGGCGGCCGCCGCTTCCGCTTCGGGGCCTTGGTGGTGGTGGGCGATCGGCAGGGCCGGGTGGGCCTGGGCCTGGGCAAGGCCAAGGAGGTGCCCTTGGCGGTGCAGAAGGCCGGGTACTACGCCCGCCGCAACATGGTGGAGGTGCCCATCCAAAACGGCACCATCCCCCACGAGATTGAGGTGGAGTACGGGGCGTCCAAGATCCTCCTGAAGCCCGCCGCCCCCGGCACCGGGGTGATCGCCGGGGCGGTGCCCCGGGCCATTTTGGAGCTGGCGGGCATCACCGACATCCTCACCAAGGAGCTGGGAAGCCGCAACCCCATCAACATCGCCTACGCCACCATGGAAGCCCTGCGGCAGCTCCAGACCAAGGAGGACGTGAAGCGCCTCCGGAAGGGCGGGGAGGAGTGATGGCTAAGCTCAAGGTCAAGTTGGTGAAAAGCCCCATCGGCTATCCCAAGGACCAGAAGGCGGCCCTGAAGGCCTTGGGACTCACCAAGTTGCAGAAGGAGAAGGTGTTGGAGGATACCCCGGCCATCCGGGGCAACGTGGCCAAGGTGGCCCACCTTCTCCGGGTGGAGGTGCTGGAATGAAGCTCACCGACCTAAAGCCCAATCCCGGGGCGAACAAGAAGCGCAAGCGGGTGGGGCGGGGGCCGGGCTCCGGCCACGGCAAGACCGCCACCCGCGGCCACAAGGGGCAGAAGTCCCGCTCCGGTGGCCTCAAGGACCCCCGCCGCTTTGAGGGCGGCCGCTCCACCACCCTCATGCGCCTGCCCAAGCGGGGCATGCAGGGGCAGGTGCCGGGGGAGATCAAGCGCCCCAAGTACCAGGGGGTGAACCTCAAGGACCTGGCCCGCTTTGAAGGGGAGGTGACCCCGGAGCTTCTCGTGCAGGCGGGCCTTCTGAAGAAGGGGTACCGGCTCAAGGTGCTGGGGGAAGGGGAGGCCAAACCCCTCAAGGTGGTGGCCCACGCCTTCTCCAAAAGCGCCCTGGAAAAGCTGAAGGCCGCGGGCGGGGAAGCCGTCCTCTTGGAGGGCTAAGATGCTGAAGGCCTTCCGGAGCGCCCTCCAGATCCCCGAGCTTCGCCAGCGCATCCTCTTCACGCTCCTGGTCCTGGCCGCATACCGCCTGGGGGCCTTCATCCCCACCCCGGGGGTGGACCTGGATAAGGTCCAGGAGTTCTTGCGCACCACCCAAGGGGGGGTCTTCGGCATCATCAACCTCTTTTCCGGCGGTAACTTTGAGCGCTTCTCCATCTTCGCCCTGGGCATCATGCCCTACATCACCGCCGCCATCGTCATGCAGCTTCTGGTGAACGTGGTGCCGGCGTTGGAGAAGCTATCCAAGGAAGGGGAGGAGGGCCGCCGCATCATCAACCAGTACACCCGCATCGGCGGCATCGCTCTGGGGGCCTTCCAGGGCTTCTTCCTGGCCACGGCCTTCTTGGGGGCGGAGGGGGGGAGGTTCCTCCTCCCCGGCTGGTCCCCGGGGCCCTTCTTCTGGCTGGTGGTGGTGGTCACCCAGGTGGCGGGGATCGCCCTCCTCCTCTGGTTGGCGGAGCGCATCACCGAGTACGGCATCGGCAACGGCACCAGCATGATCATCTTCGCCGGCATCGTGGTGGAATGGCTGCCGCAGCTGGTGCGCACCGCGGGCCTCATCCGCACCGGGGAGGTGAACCTGGTGGCCTTCCTCTTCTTCCTGGCCTTCATCGTGCTGGCCTTCGCCGGGATGGTGGCGGTGCAGCAGGCGGAGCGCCGCATCCCGGTGCAGTACGCCCGCAAGGTGGTGGGCCGCAGGGTGTACGGGGGCCAGGCCACCTACATTCCCATCAAGCTGAACGCCGCCGGGGTGATCCCCATCGTCTTCGCCGCCGCCATATTGCAGATCCCCATCTTCCTCGCTGCCCCCTTCCAGGACAACCCCGTGCTCCAGGCCATCGCCAACTTCTTCAACCCCACCCATCTTTCCGGGCTCCTCCTCGAGGTCCTCCTCATCGTCCTCTTCACCTACGTCTACACCGCGGTGCAGTTTGACCCCAAGCGCATCGCCGAGTCCTTGCGGGAGTACGGGGGGTTCATCCCGGGCATCCGCCCTGGGGAGCCCACGGTGAAGTTCCTGGAGCACATCGTCTCCCGCCTCACCCTCTGGGGAGCCATTTTCCTGGGCCTGGTGGCGGCCTTGCCCCAGATCATCCAAAACCTCACCGGGGTGAGGAGCATCGCCTTCTCAGGGATCGGCCTGTTGATCGTGGTGGGGGTGGCCCTGGACACCCTGAGGCAGATTGAGAGCCAGCTGATGCTCAGGAACTACGAAGGGTTCCTTTCCAAGGGCCGCATCCGCGGCCGCACGCGCTAGGAGGCGGAATGGGGGAAGCGGTGATCTTCTTGGGGCCGCCGGGGGCGGGCAAGGGCACCCAGGCAGCCAGGCTTGCGGCGGAGCTGGGCTTTAAGAAGCTCTCCACCGGGGACATCCTGCGGGACCACGTGGCCCGGGGCACCCCCTTGGGCCAGCAGGTGAAGCCCATCATGGACCGGGGGGACCTGGTGCCGGATGACCTGATCCTGGCCTTGATCCGGGAGGAGCTTGCCGAGCGGGTGATCTTTGACGGCTTTCCCCGGACCTTGCCCCAGGCGGAGGCCCTGGACCGCCTCCTGAAAGAGACGGGCACCCGGCTTCTTGGGGTGGTGCTGGTGGAGGTGCCCGAGGGGGAGCTGGTCCGGCGCATGCTCAAGCGGGCGGAGCTGGAGGGCCGCTCCGACGACAACGAAGAGACCATAAGGCGCCGCCTCGAGGTCTACCGGGAGAAAACCGAGCCCCTCATTCAGTATTATGAGAAGACGGGCGCCCTGAAGCGGGTGGACGGCCTGGGCACGCCCGATGAGGTCTACGCCCGCATCCGGGCCGCCTTGGGAATCTGATGGCCATCAAGCTGAAAAGCCCCTGGGAGATTGAGCGCATGCGGGAGGCGGGCGCCCTCCTCACCGAGGTGGTGGAGGAGGTGGCCCGCCACGTGGAGCCGGGGATCACCACCAAGGAGCTGGACCGGATCGCCCACGCCGCCATCCTGAAGCGCAAGGCCAAGCCGGCCTTCCTCGGGCTCTACGGGTTTCCCGCCACCCTTTGCACCTCGGTGAACGAGGTGGTGGTCCACGGTATCCCCTCGGACAAGCCTCTCCGGGAGGGGGATATCCTCTCCGTGGACGTGGGCCTCTTCTACGGGGGCTTCGCCGCCGACATGGCCCGCACCTTTCCCGTGGGGAAGGTTTCCCCCGAGGCACAAAGGCTCATCCAAGACACGGAGGCCGCCTTCTGGGAGGGGATGAAGTACCTCAGGCCCGGCTTCCGCATCGGGGACGTGGCCCACGCGGTGCAGACCTTCTTGGAAAGCCGGGGCTACGGGGTGGTGCGGGAGTTCGTGGGCCACGGGGTGGGCCGGGAAATCCACGAAGACCCCCAGCTCCCCAACTTCGGCAAGCCGGGCACGGGGCCCAAAATCCGCCCCGGCATGACCTTGGCCCTCGAGCCCATGGTCACCTTGCGCCCGGCGCCTGTGGTAATATTGGAAGATGGCTGGACGGCGAGCGCCGGCCAAGGCAACCTCGCCGCCCACTACGAGAACACCGTCTTGGTGACGGAGGAGGGCCCGGAGCTCCTCACCGGGGTTCCCCTGGTGCGGGCGCGGTAGGAGGGGTATGGCGAAGGAGAAGGACACCATTCGGGCGGAAGGCGTGATCACCGAAGCTTTGCCCAACGCCACCTTTCGGGTAAAGCTGGACTCGGGACCGGAGATCCTGGCCTATATCTCCGGCAAGATGCGCATGCACTACATCCGCATCCTGCCGGGGGACCGGGTGGTGGTGGAGATAACCCCCTACGACCCCACGCGGGGCCGCATCGTCTATAGAAAGTAGGAGGCGCGATGAAGGTACGGGCGTCGGTCAAGAAGATGTGCGAGAAGTGCAAGGTGGTACGCCGGCACGGGCGGGTCTACGTGATCTGCGAAAACCCCAAGCACAAGCAACGGCAAGGTTAGGTAAGGAGGCAACGTGGCGAGGATTGCAGGCGTAGAGATTCCCAGGAACAAGCGGGTGGACGTGGCCCTCACCTACATCTACGGCATCGGGCCGGCCCGGGCCAAGGAGGCGTTGGAGAAGACGGGCATCAACCCCGCCACCCGGGTTAAGGACCTCACCGAGGCCGAGGTGGTGCGCCTCCGCGAGTACGTGGAGAACACCTGGAAGCTGGAAGGCGAGCTCCGGGCGGAGGTGGCCGCCAACATCAAGCGGCTCATGGACATCGGGTGCTACCGGGGGCTCAGGCACCGCCGGGGCCTGCCCGTGCGCGGCCAGCGCACCCGCACCAACGCCCGCACCCGCAAAGGCCCCCGCAAGACCGTGGCGGGCAAGAAGAAGGCTCCGAGGAAGTAATCCTAGGGCCAGCGGATACTCCGGTAGAGGGAGAGTATGGCCAAGAAAACCACCAAGAAAAAGGTCAAGCGACAGGTCGCCAGCGGGAAGGCGTACATCCACGCCTCCTACAACAACACCATCGTCACCATCACCGACCCGGACGGCAACCCCATCACCTGGTCCTCGGGCGGGGTGATCGGCTACAAGGGGAGCCGCAAGGGCACCCCTTACGCCGCCCAGCTCGCGGCCATGGACGCCGCCAAGAAGGCCATGGCCTACGGCATGCAGAGCGTGGACGTGATCGTGCGGGGCACCGGGGCGGGCCGGGAGCAGGCCATCCGCGCCCTCCAGGCTTCGGGCCTCCAGGTGAAGTCCATTGTGGACGACACCCCCGTGCCCCATAACGGCTGCCGGCCCAAGAAGAAGTTCCGCAAGGCCTCTTAGGGAGTGAGAGAAGATGGGTCGTTACATTGGACCAGTGTGCCGTCTTTGCCGCCGGGAAGGAGTCAAGCTTTACCTCAAGGGGGAGCGTTGCTACAGCCCCAAGTGCGCCATGGAGCGCCGGCCTTATCCCCCGGGCCAGCACGGGCAGAAGCGGGCCCGCCGCCCTTCCGACTACGCGGTGCGCCTGCGGGAAAAGCAGAAGCTTCGCCGCATCTACGGGATCTCGGAAACCCAGTTCCGCAACCTCTTTGAGGAGGCGAGCCGGAAGAAGGGGGTCACGGGTACCGTCTTCCTGGGGCTTCTGGAGTCCCGGCTGGACAATGTGGTCTACCGCCTGGGCTTCGCCGCAAGCCGGCGCCAGGCCCGTCAGATGGTGCGCCACGGCCACATCACCGTGAACGGGCGCCGGGTGGACCTGCCCGCCTACCGGGTGAAGCCGGGGGACGAGATCGCCATCGCCGAGGGGAGCAGGAACCTGGCCTTCATCCGGGAGAACCTCGAGGCCATGAAGGGCCGCAAGGTGGGTCCTTGGCTTTCCCTGGACGTGGAGAACATGAAGGGCAAGTTCCTCAGGCTCCCCGACCGGGAGGATCTGGCCCTGCCGGTGAACGAGCAGCTGGTGATCGAGTTCTACTCCAGGTGAGGTTTTGGGGCCCGGGCGGACCGGGCCCCCATTGCCCCTTTAGAGGAGGCCTATGTTAGAGAGCAAGCTGAAAGCCCCGGTCTTCACGGTGCGAACCCAGGGGCGGGAGTACGGGGAGTTCGTCTTGGAGCCCCTGGAGCGGGGGTTTGGCGTCACCCTGGGCAACCCCTTGCGGCGCATCCTCCTTTCCTCCATCCCCGGGACCGCGGTCACCAGCGTCTACATTGAGGACGTCCTGCACGAGTTCTCCACCATCCCCGGGGTGAAGGAGGACGTGGTGGAGATTGTTCTGAACCTGAAGGAGCTGGTGGTCCGCTTCCTGGACCCCAAGATGCAGACCACCACCCTGGTCCTGCGGGCGGAAGGCCCCAAGGTGGTCACCGCCCGGGACTTCACCCCTTCTAGCGACGTGGAGATCCTGAACCCCGACCTCCCCATCGCCACCCTCGAGGCGGGGGGGAAGCTCTACATGGAGGTCCGGGTGGACCGCGGGGTGGGGTACGTGCCGGCGGAGCGCCACGGCATCAAGGACCGCATCAACGCCATCCCCGTGGACGCCATCTTTTCCCCGGTGCGCCGGGTGGCCTTCCAGGTGGAGGACACCCGCTTGGGCCAGCGCACGGATTTGGACAAGCTCACCCTGCGCATCTGGACCGACGGCTCCGTCACCCCCCTGGAGGCCTTGAACCAGGCGGTGGAGATTCTGAAGGAGCACCTTTCCTACTTCGCCAACCCCCAGGCCACCGCCTTGCCCACCCCGGAACCCGTGGCCGAGCGGGTGGAGAAGGAGGAGGACCTGGACCTGCCCCTGGAGGAGCTCGGGCTTTCCACCCGGGTTTTGCACAGCCTCAAGGAGGAGGGGATTGAGTCGGTGCGGGCCCTTTTGGCCCTCAACCTCAAGGACCTCCGCAACATCCCCGGCATCGGGGAAAGAAGCCTGGAGGAGATCCGCGAGGCCCTGGCCAAGCGGGGCTTCGCCTTGAAGGAGTGAGACCATGCGCCACCTAAAGTCTGGAAGGAAGCTAAACCGCCACTCTTCCCACCGCCTGGCCCTTTACCGCAACCAGGCCAAAAGCCTCCTGACCCACGGCCGCATCACCACCACCGTGCCCAAGGCCAAGGAGATCACCGGCTTCGTGGACCACCTGATCCACTTGGCCAAGCGGGGGGACCTGCACGCCCGCCGCCTGGTGCTCCGGGACCTGCAGGACGTGAAGCTGGTGCGCAAGCTCTTTGACGAGATCGCCCCCAAGTACCAAAACCGCCCCGGGGGGTACACCCGGGTCCTCAAGCTGGCGGAGCGCCGCCGGGGGGACGGGGCGCCCCTGGCCCTGGTGGAGCTGGTGGAGTAGGGCGAACGGGAAGGCGTGGGGGGCGGCCACGCCCCCTAGCTTTTTTCTTCCCCTTTGGGGGAAAGGAGCCTCAAAAGCTGGTCCTCCAGCTCGCCAATGTAGGCGGCCAAGGTGTTCCCGTGCTTCTCCAGGGTTTCGGCGATGCGGGCCTCGAGGGCCCGGATCTCCTCCTTTTCCGCCTCCTTCAAGCGGGCGAACTCCGCCTCCAGGTAGCGCCTGAGCTCCGTGTAGCGGCTTTGCTCGGCGTCTTCCGCAAGCTTCTTGTACTGGAGGACCTCCCGGGCGTAGCGGCGCACCTCCAAGAGGGCGGCCGTTTCCAGGCCGATGGTGAAGAGGAGGTAAAGGAGGGAAACCACCCCCAGGGCCACCACGAGGACGAGGCCCAAGGGGGCCTCCACCCGGGTGAGGCCCAAGGACAAGGGGGCGGGCCGGGTGATCTCCCCCCAGTTGAGCCAGGCGAAAAGGGCGAGGAGGAGAAGGAAAAAGAGGGCGAAGAGGGTACGCGCGCTCATAAGACCTCCATGAAGCACCTGGGGGGATTATACTCCCTTGCCATGGGCTACCTCTTTTTGCTCCTCGCCGCCTTCTTGTGGGGCCTTATTGGCCCGGTGAGCCGCCTGGCCTTCCAGGAAGGGCTTTCCCCCCTCTTGGTGGCCTTCTTCCGCGCGGGGATCGCCTGGGCCTTCTTCGCCCTCCACGCCGCGCTTTTGCGCCAGGTCAGGGTGGCGCCGCGGGACCTACCCGTCCTCCTCCTCTTCGGTTTGGTGGGGGTTTCCCTCTTCTACGGGTCCTACCAGCTGGCGGTGGGGTACGGGGGGGCGGCGTTGGCCTCGGTCCTCCTCTACACCGCCCCCGCCTGGGTGGCCCTCCTTTCCTCCTTGGTCCTCAAGGAGCCCTTGGACCGGGTGGGGGCCTTGGCCGTGGTCCTCACCCTCCTCGGGGTGGGGCTCATGGGCCTGGGCGGGGGGAGCGAGGTGCGGGCCGGGCCTTTGGCCCTTTTCTTCGGCCTCCTTTCCGGCTTCACCTACGCCCTTTACTACATCTTCGGCAAGCTCTACCTGCCCCGCTACGCCACCCCCACCCTTTTCCTTTACGCCCTGCCCGTGGGGGCGTTGGGGCTTCTGCCCTTCGTGGACTTCGTTCCCCTAAGCCCCAAGGCCCTTCTCGCCCTCCTTTTCCTCGGGGGCTTCTCCACCTATGGGGCCTACCTGGCCTACTACGCCGGGCTCAAGCGCCTTCCCGCCACCCGGGCCAGCGTGGTGGCCACCCTCGAGCCCGTGGTGGCCAACTTCTTTGCCTTCTTACTCTTTAGAGAAGTTCTCTCCCCCTTGGGCTACCTGGGGGCGCTTCTGGTCCTCTTGGCGGTCCTCCTTTCGGTGCGGCGGTAGACTCTTGCCATGAAGCGCTTCCAACCCCTGGCGCTCTTCCTGGGCCTGGCCCTGGCCCAGGCCCACGACCCGCAAGACCCCGCCCAGTTTTCCCGCCTCCCCGAGGGGTATTCCGTCCGCTTCCAGGCCTCGGCGGAGGAGGTGCGGGAGGCTTGGGTGGTCCAGGGAGGGCGGACCTTTCCCATGGGGCGCCAACTGGTCTTTGGGGGCCAGGAGGTGTGGCGGGGGCTCATCCCGGAGGCCGCCCCCTATACCTTGCGGGTGCGGGGCACGGCGGGGGAGAAGGTCCTGGGCCCCTTCACCCCGCCCAAGGCCCCCTTCGCCGCCTTGGCCTGGGTGGGGCGAAAGGGGGGCTACCAGGTGTTCCCCGACCGCTTCCAAAACGGCGACCCGGGCAACGACGCCCTGGCCCTGGAGGACGACGAGTACCGCTACAACCCGCTCTGGCAGAGCCGCGGCGGGCCCTTGCCCCACCTCTCCGCCTGGCGGGACCCGCCCAGCCCCTTGCACTGCTGCCACCAGTACTACGGGGGCGACCTGAAGGGCCTATGGGAGCGGCTTCCCCACCTGGCGGAGCTCGGGGTGGGGCTTCTTTACCTGAACCCCATCTTCCGCTCGGGAAGCGCCCACGGGTACGACACCCACGACTACCTCCAGGTGGCCCCCCGCCTGGGGGACGAGGCCCTGTTGCGCCAGGTTTTGGACCGGGCCCACGCCTTGGGCATCCGGGTCCTCTTTGACTTCGTGCCCAACCACACGGGCCTGGGCTTTTTCGCCTTTCAGGACGTGGTGAGGCGGGGCCCCGCTTCGCCGTACTGGAACTGGTACTTCGTGCGCCGCTACCCCTTCACCCCGGGGGACGCCTCCGCCTACGAGGCCTGGTGGGGGGTGGGGAGCCTGCCCAAGCTGAACACCGGCAGCCCCGAGGTGCGGGCCTACCTCCTGGGGGTGGCGGAGCGCTGGGTGCGCTTCGGCTTTGACGGGGTGCGGGTGGACGCGCCCGAGGACCTCCTCGAGGCCCCAGCCTTCTTCCGCGAGCTCAAGCGCCGCCTGCGGGCCGTGAACCCGGAGGCCTACCTGGTGGGGGAGATCTGGCGCCGGGCCCCGGGCTGGGTGGGAGACGCCTTTGACAGCCTGATGAACTACGCCATCGGCCGGGACATCGTCCTGCGCTACGCCCAAGGGCTCCACCCGGCCCTTTTCGGCGGGCCCAGGGCCCTTAGCCTCCTTGCGGAAACCTACGCCCTTTACCCGGAGGCGGCCGCCGCCATGGGCTTTAACCTCATCAGCTCCCACGACACCTCCCGCCTCCTTTCCGACTTGGGGGGAAGCGCCCCGAAGGCCCGCCTCGCCTGGGCTCTCCTCTTCGCCTTGCCCGGGACACCCATGGTGTGGCAGGGGGAGGAGTGCGGGCTTTTGGGGGAGAAGGAGCCTTTGGACCTCCAGCGCCGCCCCATCCCCTGGGAGGCTTGCAACCAGGATTTTCGCGCCTACCTCCAAGGGCTTTACCGCCTGAAGGCCCAAGAGCCCGCGCTAAGGGGGAGCTCCTTCGCCACCTATTTGGCGGAGGGGGGCCTCCTTTCCTTCTTCCGGGGGGAAGGGGAGGAGAGGCTCCTTTTGGCCTTCAACAACCAAAGCGCCCCCGCCACTTTGCCCCTGCCCCAGGGGAGCTGGCGCGACCTCCTCACGGGGGAGGTCTTCCAGGGGCAGGCGGAGGTGCCGGGGCTTGGAGTCCGCTACTTCAAGAGGGATTCCAGGTAAGGCCGCCAGTCCTCGGGGATCTCCCGCATCTCCGCCAAAAAAAGGGGCGCCTTGGGCGCCCGGGGGGGCTTCAAGAGGCGCATGCCCGCTTCCTCCGGGGTGCGGTCCCCCTTCTTGAGGTTGCAGCTGCGGCAAGCGGCCACCAGGTTTTCCCAGGTGCGCTGGCCCCCGCGGCTTTTGGGCACCACGTGGTCCACGGTGAGGTCGCTTCCCTGGCGGCCGCAGTACTGGCAGGTGTACCGGTCCCGCCGGAGGACGTTGCGGCGGTTTAGGGGGACGCGGCTTACGCCCCGGCGCACCATGCGCTTCAGGCGGATGACGCTGGGCACGGGGATGCGGGTGGAGGGGGTGTGGAGGTGGCGCCCGCTTTCGGAAACCATCTCCGCCCCCCCGGAAAGCACCAGGAGGACGCTCCGCTTGATGCTGGCTAGGCCCAAGACCTCGTAGGCGGCGTTGAGGACCAAGACCTTGGGGGCGTCCAGGTCCAAGGGCCTCGAGGGGGGTGCCTCCACGTCTTCTAGGATAGCAAAGCGGGTTTGCTTTCCTTGGGCGTGTGCTATGCTTAGGGCAAAGACGGGTTTGGAGGCCCTTATGATGAGACGCGTTCCCAAAGCCCTGCCGCTCCTGCTGGGGTTGGGCCTGGCCCTGGCCCAGCCTTCCTTGGAGGAGGCCGAGGCCCTTTTGCGCGCTGGAGAGTACGGCAAAGCCGCGCTGGCCTACGAGGAGATCCTGGCCCAGGACTATGGCCGCCTCGAGGCCCACCTGGGCCTGGGGGTGGCCCTGGCCAAGTTGGGCCGCTTGGAGGAGGCCCGCTTCGCCTTCTTGCAGATGACCCAGGTCTTCCCCGACCGCTACGAGGGGTACTACAACCTGGGCCAGGTCTACCTGCGCCTGGCCAAGCCCAAGGAGGCGGCGGAGGCTTTTTCCAAGGCGGTGGAGCTAAACCCCACGGAGGAGGCCTACCTGGGCCTCGCCAGTGCTTTGAGCCAAGCCGGCCAAGCCCAGGAAGCGGCGCAGGCCCTCAAGCGGGGCCTCACCCCCGAGCGCACCCCCGCCTACCGCCTGGCCTTGGCCCAGGCCCTCTACGCCGCTCAGGCCCGGGTGGAGGCGGTGCCCGTGCTCTATGGCCTTGTGAACCGGGAGCCCGGCCTGGCGGAGGCCTGGGACCTTTTGGCCCGCATCCTGGCGGAGGAGGGGCTAAAGGAAAGGGCCTTGCGGGAGCTGGACCGGGGGCTAAAGGCGGTGGAGGGTAAGGAGCGGGCCAAGCTCCTCCTGCGCAAGGCCCTCCTTTCCCCCACCCCGGAACCTCTCTTGCGCGAGGCCTACGCCCTGGACCCCAGCCTTTGGCAGGCGGCTTACCTCCTTGGGCAAAGGCGCTTGGAGGCGGGCGACGCCCGGGGAGCTTTGGGCTTCCTCCAGGCGGCGTACCGGGTGAGCCCCGAGCCCGAGGTGGCCCTGGCCTTGGCCGCGGCCTATTTGCGCCTGGGGGACGCCCAGAACGCTTACCGCTACGCCGAGGAGGCGGGGCCCCCGGGGACCTTCCTCAAGGCCCAGGCGGCGGTGGCCTTGGGGCGGAAGGCGGAGGCTTTGCGCCTTTTGGAGGGGTTATCCGCGCCCGAGGCCCAGGCCCTGAGGGGGGCGCTGCTCTTGGAGGCGGGCCGGGCCGAGGAGGCGGTGGCCCTCCTCCGGCCCCTTTACGAGGCGGGCCGCAACCCCGAGGTGGGGGTGAACCTGGCGGCGGGGCTTTTGGCCCTGGGGCGGTTGGGGGAGGCGGAGCTGGTCCTTCGGGAGGTGCTGGAGCGGGCGCCTCGGCAGGCCGCCGCCTGGTATAACCTGGGCCTCGCCCTCCGGGGCCTTGGCCGGCAGCAGGAGGCGGAAAGGGCCCTGCGGCAGGCGGCGAGCCTTGGTTCCAAGGAGGCCCAGGCCCTCTTGCGGAGGTAGGATGCGCTGGCTTAAGGAGAACTGGCTGGACCTTTTCATCTTCCTCCTCATCGCCTTGGTGGCGGCGGGAATCGTCTTATACCTCACGGGCATCAACCCCTTTTCACGTCCCGCCTCCCAGGCGGTGGCCCCGTCCCCCGCGCCAAGCCCCTCCGCGGCCCCCACCCCACCTCCTTCCCCAACGCCTCCCTCCACCTCCGCTGAGCCCGTGGTCACCGTGATCCCCCTGCCCAAGGCCCCTGAGGCCCCGGCCACACCCCAGGCCACACCGAAGGCCACCCAGGGCCGGGAGGAAGGGGCCAAGCCTACTCCTTCCCCGGCGCCCACCCCCACCGCAAGCGGAGCCTACCGGGTGGTGGTGGGGGCTTTCGCCAACCCGGAAAACGCCCTTAGGTTAGAGCGGGAGCTGAAGGCCAAAGGATACCTGGCCCGCCTCGAGGCCGCGGGCAACCTCACCCGGGTGGTGGTGGGCCCCTACGCCACGGAGGGGGAGGCGGCCCGGGTAGCCCGGGCCCTGGCCTCCTACGGGGCCCAGGTTTACCGGGGCCAGGGGGCGGCGCCTCCCGAGGGCCAGGTGTATTTGCAGGTGGGGGCGTTTCAAAAGGAGGAAAACGCCTTGGCCTTGGCGGGGAAGCTCAAGGAGGTGGGCTTGCCGGTGGTCTTGGTCAAAAACGGCGTGTACCGGGTGCGGGTAGGCCCGGTGGCGGAAGGGGAGAAAGAGGCGGTGAAGGCCAAGGTGGAGGCCCTGGGCCTTACGGCGTTGGAGGTGCAATGAAGGTTCCGAGCGCCGCCATCATCCGCCTGGTCACCTATTTGCGCATCCTGGAGGAGCTGGAGGCCAAGGGGGTGCACCGCACGAGCTCGGAGCAACTGGCCGAGCTGGCCCAGGTTACCGCCTTCCAGGTGCGCAAGGACCTTTCCTACTTCGGCTCCTACGGCACCCGGGGCGTGGGGTACACGGTGCCCGTCTTAAAGCGGGAGCTCCGGCACATCCTGGGCCTGAACCGCCGCTGGGGGCTTTGCATCGTGGGTATGGGCCGTTTGGGCAGCGCCTTGGCCGACTACCCGGGCTTTGGGGAAAGCTTTGAGCTCCGGGGTTTCTTTGACGTGGACCCGGAGAAGGTGGGCCGCCCCGTGGGCAAAGGGGTGGTGGAACACATTGACCGCCTTCCCGAAAGGGTGCCGGGGCGCATAGAGATCGCCCTCCTCACCGTGCCCCGGGAGGCCGCCCAGGAGGCGGCGGACCGCCTGGTGGCGGCCGGGATCAAGGGCATCCTCAATTTTGCTCCCGCCGTCCTCGAGGTGCCCAAGGAGGTGGCGGTGGAGAACGTGGATTTTCTCGCTGGCCTTTCGCGGCTGACCTTCTCTATACTGAACCCTAAGTGGAGAGAGGAGATGATGGGATGAAGGGGAAGTGGTTGTTGGTTGGGTTATCGGGTGTGTTGGCTTTGCTCGTCTCGGGCTGTGGCAACTTTTTTGAAGGAGGGGTCATCTTTGGCGGTCCCACGGTCTTGGTGTCGCGGGAAAACTTTTCCTTCTCCACGGAAACGGACCAGAACAACAACACCACCTACACATATCGCTACGATATCGTTCTTTACGCTTTGCCCGGCTCTGGGGCGGGAAGCGTGGTTCTCCTGGACGCCCAGGACAATCCCTTGGACGCTCCCTTCCTGATCCCCCAGGCTTGCCCGCCTTCCAGTGCGGACCCTTGTGGCCCCTACACCCGCACTTACGAGAAAAAAGCTGCTACCCCCCTTTCGCCGGTGCAGGCGGTGAAGTACCGCACCACCTCCGCCAACGGCCAGTCCAAGGTGGTGCCCCTGCCCGCACCCATAGCGCTCTACTAGCCCTATACTGGGGGGCGTGACGGTCCACGAGGCCCTCGAGGCCCCCCTCCTTCGCTTTGAGGAAGCCCTTTCCGAGCTGGTGCAGTCCGAGGTCCTCTTCATCCGCCTCATCCACCAGGACCTGGTGACCGCCGGGGGCAAGCGGATCCGCCCCCGGCTCGTCTTTTTGGCCTCCAGGGCCTTGGGCGGGGCGCCCTTTGAGCTGGAGCTGGCCTTGGCCGTGGAGCTCCTCCACTCCGCCACCCTTCTCCACGACGACCTCATTGACGATGCCCAAATGCGCCGGGGCAAGGAGGCGGCCTTCCGCCGCTACGGAAACGCCGTTTCCGTGCTCTCCGGGGACTTTCTCCTGTCCCGGCTCCTCTACGTCATCGCCCAAACGGGGCGCATGGAGCTGGTGGAGCGCTTCGCCGAGGTGGCCAAAACCCTTTCCGAGGGAGAGGTTTTGCAGTTCCAGGTGGCGGCCTTGGAGGACTATTCCCTGGAAAACTACGAGCGCATCATCACCGCCAAGACCGCCGCCCTCATGGCCCTCTGCACCGAGGGACCCGCCCTTTTGCGGGGGGAAAGGGAGGAGGTGCGGGAGGCTTTGCGCCGCTTCGGCCTCCTCTACGGCCAGGCCTTCCAGATGCGGGACGACTACCTGGACCTCATGGGGACGCCCGAGGCCTTAGGCAAGCCCGTGGGCGGTGACGTGCGGGAGGGGAAGGCCACCCTCATCACCCTCCTCCTTATGGAGCGCTTTCCCGAGGCGCGGGAAATCCTGAAGCGCAAGGGGCGGGAAGAGGGGGACCTGGAGCGCCTTCGGGCCTGGGCCTGGGAAAGCGGGGTGGCGGCGGAGGTGGAAGGCCAAATCCGCGCCCGGGCGGAGGAGGCGGCGAGGGCCCTTACGCCCCTGCCGGATAGCCCCTACAAGGAGGCCCTGAAGGCGCTTGCCCTAAAGGAGGCAAAGCGGCTTTCCTAGCGGGCGGTTTGCCCCCAAGGGGCGGGGTATAATCCCCCCAGGTGATGCTATGAGCCTGCCCGCCTACCGTCCTCCCGAGGACCCCGGCCTATGGGAGGCCTTTTTGGATCGGCTAGAAAAGACCCTGAAGGTGGCCGCCGTTCACCCCACCACCTTGGAGTACCTGGCCCACCCCAAGCGCCTGGTCACGGTCTCCTTGCCCGTGGTGATGGACGACGGCAAGGTGCGGGTCTTCCAGGGCTACCGGGTGGTGCACGACATCGCCCGGGGGCCCGCTAAGGGGGGGGTGCGCCTCCACCCCAAGGTGACCCTGGGCCAGACCGCGGGCCTTGCCGCCTGGATGACCCTGAAGGCGGCGGTGTACGATCTTCCCTTCGGTGGGGCGGCGGGCGGGGTGGCGGTGGACCCCAAGCTCCTTTCCCGGAGGGAGTTGGAACGTTTGGTGCGCCGGTATACCGCCGAGCTGGTCACCCTCATCGGCCCGGACATGGACATCCTGGGCCCCGACGTGGGGACGGACCAACAGGTGATGGCCTGGATCATGGACACCTACTCCATGACCGTGGGCTCCACCGTGCCCGGGGTGGTGACGGGAAAGCCCCACGCCCTTGGGGGCACCGAAGGGAGGGACGACGCCGCCGGGCTGGGCGTGGCCCTGGTCCTGGCGGAGCTGGCCAAAAGGCGGGGCCTGCCCCTAAAGGGGGCGAAGGTGGCGGTCCAGGGCTTCGGCCAGGTGGGGGGGAGCTTCGCCCTCCACGCCGAGCGCTTGGGCCTGAAGGTGGTGGCGGTTTCCACGAGCCGGGGGGCGCTTTACCGGGAAGAGGGGCTTGCGGTGGCTGAGCTTTTGGCCCACCACGAGGCCACGGGGGAGCTTCCCGCGTACAACCTGGCCCCGGAGGAACTCTTTGGCCTTCCCGTGGACTACCTGGTCCTGGCCGCTCTGGAAGGGGCCTTGGATGGGGAGGGGGCTAAGGGGGTAAAGGCCCCGGTGGTGTTGGAGGCGGCCAACTTCGGCCTCACCGCCGAGGCCGAGGCTTACCTCCTGGGCAAGGGGGTCTTGGTGGTGCCCGACCTCCTCACCGGGGGTGGGGGGCTTCTGGCGAGCTACCTGGAGTGGGTGCAGGACCTCAACATGTTCTTCTGGAGCGCGGAGGAAGTGCAGGCGAGCTTCGCCAAGAGCGTGGCCAGGGCGGTGGCGGAGGTGTGCGCCAAGGCTGAGGGGCTTTCCCTGGACCTCCGCACCGGGGCCTTGGTCTTGGCGTTGGAGCGGTTGAACGAGGCCACACGGCTTCGCGGCGTGTACCCCTAAAGAAGAGGCGGCTATGAAGAGCGAACCCCTTTCCTACCTGGGCAAAGACGGCGGCCCTTGGGAGATTTTTACCGAGCAGGTGGACCGGGTGGTCCCCTACCTGGGGCGCTACGCCCCCCTGGCGGAGAGCCTAAAGCGGCCCAAGCGGGTCTTGATCGTGGACGTGCCCATCCACTTGGACGACGGCACCGTGGCCCACTTTGAGGGCTACCGCGTCCACCACAACACCGCCCGGGGGCCGGCCAAGGGCGGGGTGCGCTACCACCCCGAGGTCACCCTCTCCGAGGTTATGGCCCTGGCGGCCTGGATGACCATCAAGAACGCCGCCGTGGGCCTGCCCTACGGCGGGGGCAAGGGGGGGATCCGGGTGGACCCCAAGAGGCTTTCCTCCCACGAGCTGGAGCGCTTAACCCGCCGCTACACCTCGGAAATCGGCATCCTCCTGGGGCCTGACCGGGATATCCCGGCCCCCGACGTGAACACCGGGGAGCGGGAGATGGCCTGGATGATGGACACCTTCTCCATGAACGTGGGCCGCACCGCGCCCGGGGTGGTGACGGGGAAGCCCATCGCCCTGGGGGGCTCCCTGGGGCGGCGGGACGCCACGGGCCGGGGGGTCTTCGTCACCGCGGCGGCGGCGGCGGAGAAGATCGGGCTTCCCATTGAGGGAAGCCGGGTCACCTTGCAGGGCTTTGGCAACGTGGGGAACGCCGCCGCCCGCATCTTCCACGACCACGGGGCCCGGATCATCGCCGTGCAGGACCACACGGGCACCATCTACAACGAGGCGGGGATTGACCCCTACGACCTCCTCCGCCACGTGGGGGAGTACGGGGGGGTGCGGGGCTACCCCAAGGCGGAGCCTTTGCCCAACCCCGAGTTTTGGGCGGTGCCCACGGACTTCCTCATCCCCGCCGCCTTGGAGAAGCAGATCACGGAGCAGAACGCCTGGCGCATCCAGGCCAAGATCATCGCCGAGGGGGCCAACGGCCCCACCACCCCGGCCGCGGACGACATCCTGCAGGAGAAGGGGGTGCTGGTGGTGCCGGACGTGATCGCCAACGCCGGCGGGGTCACGGTGAGCTACTTTGAGTGGGTGCAGGACTTCAACTCCTACTTCTGGACGGAGGAGGAGATCAACCATAGGCTGGAGCGGGTCTTGAGGAACGCCTTTGAGGCGGTGTGGCAGGTGAGCCAGGAGAAGAAGATCCCCCTGCGCACCGCCGCTTACGTGGTGGCCGCCACCCGGGTCCTCGAGGCCCGCGCCCTAAGGGGGCTTTACCCCTAGGGGTCTTGCGCTAGGCTATCCCTTGTGGACTGGCCCCGCTATGGCCGCGTGACGCTGAAGCCCTTTAGCGCGGGGCTGAGCGAGGCGGAGTGGAAGGGCCTCTACGAGACCTTCCGCGACCCCGAGGTGGCGGAGTGGAACGGCTCTAGCCCCTTGCGCTCCCCCTTTTGGCTCTTTAGGCGCTTTGTCCAAGCGGAAACACGGCGGAAGGACCGCCTGGCCTTCGCCATCTTGGACGAGGAGGGGGGGTATTTGGGTACGCTTGAGCTTTACGACCTCACCCCGGAGGAGGCCACCTTGGGCATCCTCATCGGCAAAAAGGAGCGCTGGGGCCAAGGCTACGGCACGGAGGCGGTGCGGGCGGCCTTGGCCTACGCCTTTAGGGAGCTAGGCCTTAAGCGGGTGAAGCTCCGCACCTTCGCCCACAACCACCGGGCCCGGCGGGCCTTTCAGAAGGCGGGCTTCCGCGAGGTGGGCTTAGTCCCTGGGCCCCAAGGCAAGGAAGACGTGTACATGGAGGTGCGCCGTGAGGATTTTGGCCCCGAGGCTTAGGCAAGAGGTCTTCGCCCTCCTGCCCGAGGGGGTGGAGGTGCGCTTTTTGGACGAGCCCTGGCCCAAGACGGCGGATTTCTTCCTCCCCCCCTTCCGCCAGGAGGAGGTGGTGCGGAAGGTGCTGGCGGAGGTGGAGGTGAAGGTGGTGCAAACCCTCTCCGCCGGGGTGGACTGGATCCTTCCCCTGGTGCCGCAAGGGGTGGTGCTTTGCGACGGCTCCGGCATCCACGACGCGCCCGTGGCGGAGTGGGTGGTGATGGCCCTCCTCGCCCTCCTCAAGGACCTGCCCGGCTTTTGGGAAGCGCAGAGGGAAAGGCGCTGGGCGCCCAAGCGGCTTCTGGACTTGGAGGGGAAGACGGTCCTTCTTCTAGGCTACGGGGCCATCGGCCGGGCGGTGGCGGAAAGGCTTAAGCCCTTCGGGGTGGAGCTTTTCCCCGTGGCCCGCACCGCCCGCCCCGGGGTCTACACCCCCAAGGACCTTCCCCACCTCCTGCCCCAGGCGGACGCCGTGGTCCTCCTCCTTCCCCTAAGCCCAGAAACCCGGAGGATGGTGGACCGGGACTTCCTCGCCCAAATGAAGCCGGGGGCTTTTTTGGTGAACGCTGGAAGGGGGGCTTTGGTGGACACGGAAGCGCTCCTTGAGGCTTTAGAGGCGGGAAGGGTGCGGGCCTTTCTGGACGTCACCGAGCCCGAGCCCTTGCCGGAGGACCATCCCCTCTGGCGGGCCAAGGGGGTGGTCATCACCCCCCACGTGGCGGGGCTTTCCGAGGGCTTTAATCGGCGGGCGGCCCGCTTTTTGGCGGAGCAGGTGGGGCGGTACCTCCGGGGGGAGCCCCTTTGGAACGTGGTGCGGGAGGGGTACTAGTGGAGGTTCTCCTTCACGGCGACCTGCGCCGCTACGGCGAGCGCCTGCAGGTGGAGGCCAAAACCCCCAAGGAGGCCTTGGAGAAGCTGGGCGTTCCCTTGGAGGAGGTGTGGCTTCTGGCGGTGGGGGACAAGGTGGTGGGCCTCGAGGAGGAGGTGGAGGGCCCCTTGGAGGTCTACCCCCCCATCGCCGGGGGGTGGTATACTTGAGGTCCTGCCCCAAGGAGGCAGGGGGCGCGAAAGGGGGGGAGCCGCCCAACGCCCACCCCGCGTAGAAAGGAGAAACATGGAAAAGAAAGTCCTCCTCTCTACGCCCGTGGTCCCCATAGACATCAAGGCCTTTGACGCCGGGCCCATCCTCGAGGCCATGGGCAAGACCGCCTTCCAGGCCAGGAACCTCCACCGGGCGGCGGAGATCTACCTCAAGATGCTCCAAGACGACGCCGCCGTCATCCTCACCCTGGCGGGGAGCCTGGTTTCCGCTGGCCAAGGGCTCATCATCCACGACCTGATCCGAAAGGGCCTGGTGGACGCCATCGTGGCCACCGGGGCCAACATCGTGGACCAGGACTTCTTTGAGGCCCTGGGCCACCGCCACTACCAGGGGGACCCCAAGGCCGACGACGAGGCCCTGCGCCGCCTTTGGATTGACCGCATCTACGACACCTACATTGACGAGGAAGAGCTCCGGCACACCGACTACACCATCGCCGAGATCGCCGATGGCTTGGAGCCCCGCCCCTACTCTAGCCGGGAGTTCATCTGGCACATGGGCCGCTACCTGGCGGAAAGGGGCCTGGGGGAAACGAGCATCGTCCGGGCGGCCTATGAGGAGGGGGTGCCCATCTTCGTCCCCGCCTTTTCCGACTCCTCCGCCGGCTTCGGCCTGGTCTACCACCAGGTGAAAAACCCCAAGGCCCACGTGACCATTGACTCGGTGGCGGACTTCCGCGAGCTCACGGAGATCAAGCTAAAGGCGGGCACCACGGGGCTCGTGATGCTGGGGGGCGGGGTGCCCAAGAACTTCGCCCAGGACATCGTGGTGGCGGCGGAGGTCCTGGGGCACCAGGTGGAGATGCACAAGTACGCCATCCAGATCACCGTGGCGGACGAGCGGGACGGGGGGCTTTCTGGCTCCACGCTTTCCGAGGCGCAAAGCTGGGGCAAGGTGGACGCCGCCCTTTCCCAGATGGTCTTCGCCGAGGCCACCTTGGCCTTCCCCCTCCTCGCCTCCTACGTCTACCACCGGGCCCCCATGCGGGCCAAGCGCCGCTACGCCGACCTCTTCCGCCAGGAGGTGCCCGCTTAGGGTCCCGGGGTCTTGGGGGGCGGCTTTACCGCCCCCCTCCCTTTTTGGTACACTCCCGGCAAATGCCCGATGAGCTAAGGCTCTACCTAAAGGAGCGTTTCGGCGTTCAGGGGCCTGTTTCCCCGGGGCGGTTTGAAGCGGAGCTGGCCAAGCGCATGGGAAGCCCCGCCCGCCGGGAGCCCCTGCTCAAGGCCTGGCGCGCCTATCTGGCCGGGGGGGGCAGGGAAGCGGTGCGAAGTTTTTACCGGGAGGTGCTCAAGGTCCCCAAGGGGGAGGCCCTGGTCTACGGGATGCACCTTCCCTTCCTGGAGTTTTACGCCAAGGAGGTGCCTTCCCGGGTGGAGGGGCGGGTCTTGGAGGTGGGGGCGTTTACCGGGGCCTTGGTGGGCTACCTGCAAAGGAAGCGGCCCGAGCTTTCCTGGCACGCCCTGGACGGGGTGGAGGAGGCCGTGGACCTGGGGCGGAAGCGGGTGCCCGAGGTGGCGTGGCACCTGGGGTGGGCGGAGGAGGTGGACCTCCCCCCCTTTGACACCCTCTTGCTCCTCTCCGTCTTCCCGGAAGGGCAGGTGGACCAGGAGCTGGAAAGCCGCCTGGAGCCCGAGGCCTTTTGGAAGCGCTTCGCCTTCTTTGAGCGCCTGCCCCTCTTCGCCCGGCTCCTGAAGCCTGGGGGGCTTTTGGTCTACGGCCACGGGCCCTTTTTGGGCAAAAGCCTCGAGGGGGTGGAGGAGGGCCTGAGGCGGCTTGGGTTCCAGGAGGTGGCGCGGGTGGGGGAGGGGGAGTACTTCCTGGTGCTGGCCAGAAGGCCCGAGGCCTTGGCCGAGGTTTCGGCGGAGGAGGCCCTTTGGGAAGCGCCCGCCTTGGAGCCGGTGGCGGTTTTGGCGGAAGGGCCGGACCTGGCCCGGGTGCGGGCGCTTTTGGAGGCGGGGCAGTACGCCGAGGTGCTTTCCCTCCTGCCCGAGGGGGTGGAAGGGGAGGCGGCCCACCTGCGGGGCAAGGCCCTTTTCGCCCTTTCCCGTTTCGCCGAGGCGGAGGAGGCCTTGCGGCGGGCCCTTTCCGAGGAGGCGGAGGACCTTAGGGCCTTGGTCCTGGTGGAGCTTGGGGAGTACGCCCGGGCCCAGGGGCGCCTCGAGGCCCTGGCGGGGCGGGGCGGGCGGTACCGCTTGGCCCTGGGGCGGGTCTACCTGGCCCAGGGCCGGTACGCCGACGCCCTAAGGCAGTTCGTGGAATCGGGCCTGCCCGAGGCGGAGCTTTACGTGCGGGAGGCCCTGGAGCGCATCACCGAGCGCATGCGCCGCTACGCCAAGGAGGGGGAGTGGGCGGAGGTGAGCCGCCGGGCGGAGTTCGTGGAGGACCTTTCCCCGAGCCTCCTCACCCGGGAGATGCTCCGCCTCGGCCTGAAGGCGGCCCTTCTGCAGGGGCTCTTCGCCCGGGCGGAGCGCTACGCCCGGCGGCTTGCCGACCTGGACGAGGCGGAGGGGTTTTTGGGCCTGGCCTTGGCCGCCTTGCGCCTGCGCACCCCCTTGGACCACAAGGGGGAGGACCTCAAAGGGGTGGAGCCCTACCTCACCGAGGCCTTGGCCCGGGCGGAGATTCCGGAGGCCCTCTTGCTCCTCGGGGTTTTGCGGGAGCGGGAAGGGCGCTACCGGGAAGCCCTTCACCTCCTGGAGCGGGCGGCCCGGCACGGGGAAGGGGAGGTGGCGGGGCTCGCCTACCACCACTTGGCGGAGGTGAAGCGTGCCCTAAGGCGCCCCCTTAGGGAGGTGCTGGGGGACCACAAGCGGGCCCACGCCCTGAGGGCCTACCCCGCCCCTTACCTCTTCCGCCTGGCCCAGGAGGCCCTGGCGGGGGGAGAGGAGGTCTTGGCCCGGGAGCTCCTCTCCCGGGCCCGGGACGCCGGGCTCGCCGAGGTGGCGGAGGAGGACCTAAGGGGGCTCCTTTCCCTTTTGGAGCGGCTAGAAGGCCCCTGGGCCGCCTTCCACGTCCTCTACCAGGCCCTAGGCCGCACCCCCGAGCCTCCCCTGGAGCTTCTGGCCTTGGCCTACCGCCTTTCCCGCTCCTTCCGGGAAAGCCCGGAGGCGGAGGCGGTGCGGGGGCGGTACCTGGCGGCCCTCTACGCCTCGGGGCGGGTGGGGGAGGCGGAGGCCTTGTTAAAGGCGGAGCTTGGGCAAAACCCCCAGGCCCTGGAGGTCCTCTTTGACCTGGCGGAGCACCAGGAGGCCCAGGGGAACTGGCGCCAGGCGGCGGAGTACTGGCAGAAGGCCCTGGAGGTGGCCCTTTACCGGGAGAAGGACCTGGAACTGGCCCGGGAGCTTCTCAGGAACCTCCTCTTCCTTAGGCCCCACGACGAAAGCCTCCTCCTCTACCTGGAGGAGCTAAGGGCGGTGGCCCGGGGCCTCGAGGCCTTGGGGGAGGAGGCCAAGCCCCTGCCCGAAAGTCCGGGGGAGCTAGTGGAAGAGGCCCTGCCCCGCTTCCACGGGGAGCACCTTTTGGTGGTGGGGGGGCACACGCAACTCCGGAGCCGCCTGGTGCCCTTCCTGGAGGGCCGGGGGCTCAGGGTGGACTGGTTTGACGCGGATAGCGCCGGGGTGGGGAAGGAGGCCCTAAAGCGCATCCTGAACCGGCTGGAGCGGGCCCACGGCCTCATGATCGTTTCCAGTTACGTGGGCCACGACCTTTCCGAGCCGGTGCGCCAGGAGGCCGAGCGCCTGGGCATCCCGGTCCACATCATCCCCGGGCGGGCCCGGGGGGCCACGGGTTTCCTCCGGGCCCTAAAGGGCTTCGCCCCCGAGCTCTTCAAGCGGGCCCTCAAGGGGGTACAGTAAGGGGCATGGAGGCTTTAAAGCTCGGCTACTCCCCCTGCCCCAACGACACCTTCATCTTCTACGCCTTGGTGCACGGCGAGGTGGCGAGCCCCGTGCCCGTGGAGGCGGTCTTGGAGGATGTGGAGACCCTAAACCGCTTTGCCCTAGAGGGAAGGCTTCCCCTCACCAAGCTCTCCTACGCCGCCTACGGCCGGGTGCGGGACCGGTACGTGGCCCTAAGGAGCGGGGGGGCCTTGGGCCGGGGGGTGGGGCCCCTTTTGGTGGCCAAGAGGCCCCTAAAGCGCCTGGAAGGGGCGCGGGTGGCCATCCCCGGGCGGAACACCACCGCCTTTTTGCTCCTCTCCCTTTATGCCGAGGGCTTCCACCCGGTGGAGGTGCGCTACGACCGGATCATGCCCTTGGTGGCCCGAGGCGAGGTGGAGGCGGGGCTCATCATCCACGAAAGCCGCTTCACCTACCCCCAGTACGGCCTGGTGAAGCTTTTGGACCTGGGGGAGTGGTGGGAGGGGGAGACGGGCCTGCCCCTGCCCCTCGGGGCCATCCTGGCCCGGCGGGACCTGGGGGAGGACCTCATAAAGGCCCTGGACGAGGCGGTGCGGCGGAGCCTAGAGTACGCCTTCGCCCACCCCGAAAGGACGCTTCCCTACCTCAAGGCCCACGCCCAGGAGCTCTCCGAAGAGGTCATCTGGGCCCACGTGCGCACCTACGTGAACCCCTTTAGCCTGGACGTGGGGGAAGAGGGGGAGAAGGCGGTGGAAAAGCTCTTCGCTCTGGCGGAGGCTAAAGGGCTTATGCCGGCCTCCTCCTTACCCCTTTTTCGGTAGACTCGGGGCATGTTCCAGGAACTTCCCCTCGAGGCCCGGCGGGAACTGGCCCGCATCTTCCTGCCCCTTAGGGTGCGGCGGGGGGCCACCCTGTACGCCCTGGGGGACGGGGTGGATGGGGTCTACCTGGTGCGGGAAGGGCTTCTTTGGCTGGAGGGCCCCCGCTCGGCCACGGGCGAGGCGGCGAGCCTGGGGGTGGTGGGGCCGGGGGGGCTTTTGGGGGAGGAGGCCTTGGTGGGGGAGAGGCGGCGCACCGCCGGGGCCACGGCCCTCACCTACGCCGAGCTCCTCTTCGCCAAGGCCGAGGAGCTTTCGGCCCTAAGGCGCTTCCCGGAGGTGGAGGCCTTTTTCCTCAAGGCCCTCTACAGGAGGCTCAAGGCTGCCGAGGAGGCCCTCTGGGCCGCCCGCCACCTCTCCGTGGCCCAGCGCCTGGCCCGCCTCCTCTTGGATCTGGCCCAGGAGGGGGAGGTGGCCCTTTCCCACCAGGACCTGGCCCACATGGTGGGGGCCACCCGGGAAACGGTGACCAAGCTCCTGGGGGAGTGGGCCCTGAAGGGCCTGGTGGACCTGGGCTACCGCCGGGTGGAGCTTCAGGACAAGGAAGCCCTTGCCCGCTTGGCCGAGGCGCTATAGGCTTTAAAGCTATGGAAGCCGCCCTTTTGGCCCGCCTCCTGGGCCTGCCCCAGGGGGAGGAGGCCCTTAAGGCGCGCCTTGGGCGGGCGGCCCACCCGGGGCTTGCCCAAGCCCTAGGGGCTTACCTGAAACGCCTGGGGGCACCCCCAGAAGCCTTGGCCGCCTTGGCGGGGCTTGCCCGGGGAGCGGTGGTCACGGGGCAGCAGGCGGGGCTTTTGGGGGGGCCTTCCCTCACCTTTTACAAGGCCCACGCCGCCCTTTCCCTGGCGGGGGGGGTAGGGGGGAGCGCGGTCTTTTGGGTGGCCTCCCAGGACCACGATGTGGAGGAGGTGCGCCACCTCCACCTCCTCCTGGACGAGGAGGTGAGGACCCTCTCCCTTCCTTTGCCCCCCTTGCCCGCGGGGCGCATCCCCCTGGCCCCCTACCGGGAGGACCTCAAGGCCTTCCTCGGGCCCTGGGCCAAGGACGCGCGGGTGGCCTACGCCCTGGAGGGGAAGACCCTTTCCGAGTTTTTCGCCCGCACCCTCCTGGCCTTTTTGGGGGAGCGGGGGCTCATCCCCTTTGACCCCATGGCCGAGGAGCTTGCCCCCCTTTTCCTGGAGGCGCTAGAGCGGGAGCTTTCCGACCCCCTGGCCAGCGCCGAGGCCATCAACCAGGAGGCGGAAAGGATCCGGGCCCTAGGGGGAAAGCCCCCCTTGCGGCGCAAGCCCGGGGCCACCAACCTCTTTCTGGAAACCGATGCCCGCCGCCTCCTCTTCTACGAGGGCGGAGCCTTCACCGACGGGGTGCGCCGCTACACGGCCAAGGAGCTTGGGGAAATCGCACGGCAGGACCCTTCCCGCCTCACCCCGGCTGCGGGCTTGAGGCCCGTCTTCCAGGACCTCGTCCTGCCCACGGCGGGCTTTGTTGTGGGGCCCAACGAGTTCCGCTACGTGGCGGAGCTTTCCCGGGTCTATGCCCTTTACGGCCTTCCTGTGCCCGCCCTGTTTCTCAGGCTTCAGGCGGTAGTCCTGGAGCCCCCCATCCGGCGCATTCTGGAAAACTACCGCCTTTCCCCCTGGGCCTTCCTGGAGCGGGGAGAGGAGGCCTTTTTGGAAGCGGTCCGGGGCCTTTTGGAGGGCTACCGCTCCTTGGAGGAGGAGCTTCGGGAGCTTCTGGCCCGGCTCGAGGCCTTGCAGGCCCAGGCCAAGGCCTTGGAGCCCACCCTGGAGCGCCCCTTCCGCCGCTTTAGGGTGCGGCTTGCGGGAGAGGGGGAAAGGCTTTTGCGCAAGCTCCTCAGGGCCCGCATGGGCAAGGATGCGGTGCTCATGGGGCATCTTGAGCGGCTTAAGCGCCACCTCCTGCCCTTAGGGATGCCCCAGGAGCGGGTCTACCCCTTCGCCATGTACGCCCTGCGCCACCCGGAGGCCTTGGCCCGCTTGGCGGAGGCCCCGCCCCAGGGCAGGGCCACCCTGGTCTTGGGCTAGGATGGAGGGGAAGGCTATGGTGCGTTTCTGGCCCCTTATGTTCCTCCTTCCCCTCCTCGCCTTTTTCCCCGCCCGGGGGCAGGGGAAAGACCTCCTCCTCCGGGTGCTCCTTCGGGAGGTGCCTCCAGGGCAGGCGGTGCGCCTGGCCCTTCCTTCCGGGGAGGTACGCGCCTCTGCGGGCGGGGAAGGGGTGGTCCTGGAGGGGCGGGTTGCGCCCTCCTTTGACCTGGAGGTGCCCTACTTTAGCCTCGAGGGCCGCCCTTACCGGGGTGGGGTGCGGCTTCTCGCCCAGGGAGGCAAGCTCCTTGTGATCAACTTGGTCCTCCTGGAGGACTACCTCCTCGGGGTCCTGCCGGGGGAGATGCCCGAGGGCTTTCCCCTGGAGGCCCTGAAGGCCCAGGCGGTCCTGGCCCGCACCTTCGCCGTGAACCGCCTGAACCCCAAGGCGCCCTACGACCTCTGCGCGAGCGAGCTCTGCCAGGTCTACCTGGGCTTCGCCGCCGAGAAGCCCAAGCACGCCCAGGCGGTGGCCGCCACCCGGGGCCAGGTCCTGAGCTACGGGGGCAAGGCCATCTCCGCCCTGTACCACGCCGACTCTGGAGGCATGACGGCGGGGAGCGAGGAGGTGTTCCAAAAGGCTCTTCCCTACCTCCGCCCCCGGCCCGACCCCTACGCCAAGGGGCCCAAGAGCGCCTGGCGGGTTTCCGTGTCCAAGGAGGCGGCGGAGCAGGCCCTCAGGGCCTTGGGCTACACCCCTAAAGGGGAAGAGGCGCCCCAGGTGTTGGAGCGTAGCCCCTCGGGCCGGGCCTGGCGGGTGCGGCTTATGGGGGTGGAGGTATGGGGTCCGGAGGCCCAGCGCCTCCTCCGCCTCATGGGCCTTCCCTCCGCCTTGGCCGAGTTCCAAGGCTTTGAGGCGGTGGGCCGGGGGGCGGGGCACGGGGTGGGGCTTTCCCAGTGGGGGGCCAAGGGGATGGCGGAGGCGGGCTTTGACCACCGGGAGATCCTGGGCCACTACTTCCCCGGCACCTTCCTCTCCGAGCTCCTCCTGGCGGGGGTGCCCTAGGTGCTCCTTTCCACCCCCCTAGGCCCCCTTTGGCTGGCGGTTTCCCCCGTGGGGGTGGCGTGCCTAGAGCCCGCCCTTTTTCCCCGGGGCAAGGAGGCGCAAGGTCCCTTGGCCGAAAGGGTGCGGGAAAGCCTCGCCGCCTACTTCGCCGGAAAACGCCCGGACTTTTTGGACATCCCCCTAGACTATAGCGGGCTTTCCCCGGAGCGCATCCGCCTTTACGAGAGGGTACGCCGCATCCCCTACGGCAAGACCACGAGCTACGGGGCCCTCGCCCGGGAACTGGGGCTTTCCCCCCGGGCGGTGGGGGCGGGGCTTCGGGCCTCTCCCTTCTTCCTCCTGGTGCCCGCCCACCGGGTCATCCACCAGGATGGCCGGCTTGGGGGCTTCGCCGGGCAGGAGGGGCTAAAGCTTTGGCTCCTCCGCTTTGAAGGGGCCCTTTAGACCTCGGTCCAGACCGCCACGGAAAAGGGCGGAAGCTCGGGGCCGCAAAGCCGCCCCCCCTTGGGGGTGCAGAGGGCGCCCGAGAGGAGGTCCACCGCCTGGGCCCCCCGGGGCAGGGCCCCATGCAGGGGGATGTCCTGGAGGAAAGGCTCGGGGGTGGCGTTCACCACCACCAGGTAGGGCCCTCGGGTGAAGGCCAGGTGCCCGTCCACGGCGTAGACTCGCCCGTAAGGAGCGGTGCGGAGCTCCGGGTGCTCCCGGCGCAGGCGGGCGAGCCGCCGCACCGCTTCCCATAGGGGTTTTTTCCAGGCCGCCTCCGCCCAGACCATGCCGCCCCGGTTTTCCGGGTCGTGCCCGCCTTCCATGCCGATCTCCTCCCCGTAGTAAACCGTGGGGTTGCCGGGAAGGAGGAAGAGGAGGGAGAGGGCAAGCCGGGCCCGCTCCAGGCTTCCCCTAAGGAGGGTGAGGAGGCGGGGGGTGTCGTGGGAGGTGAGGAGGTTCATCTGCGCCCGCACCACCTCGGGACGGTATCGGGCGAAGAGGTTTTCCAGGCGGTGGCTAAAGGCCAGGGCTTGCAGGAGTTCTATGCGGCCCAGCCCGCTTCTTCCCGTCAGCTCCTGGTCCAGGGCCTCCCCACCCACGAAGCCTAAAACGGCCCTGCTCAAGGGGTAGTTCATGGTGGCGTCAAACATGTCCCCCTGGAGCCAGAAGTCCGCCTCCTCCCAGATCTCCCCCACGATGTAGGCCTCGGGGTTCGCCCCCTTGACCCGCCTGCGGAAGGCCCGCCAGAACTCGGGGTCTTGGATCTCGTTGGGCACGTCCAGCCGCCAGCCGTCGGCCCCGAAGCGGATCCAGTACTCGGCCACGGACAGGAGGTACTCCCGCACCGCCGGGGTTTCCACCTTGAGCTTGGGGAGCTCGGGGTTGCCCCACCAGGCCTCGTAGTTGGGGTTGGGGCCGTAGGCGTTCAAGGGGAACCCCCGCACGTGGTACCAGTCCCGGTAGGGGCTATGCTCCCCGTTTTCCAAAAGGTGCTGGAAGGCGAAGAAGCCCCGACCCGTGTGGTTGAAGACCCCGTCCAGAATGACCCGGATCCCGTGGGCGTGGGCCACCTCCAAGAGGTGGCGGAGTGCGGCGTTCCCTCCCAGGAGGGGGTCCACCTGGAAGTAGTCCACGGTGTGGTAGCGGTGGTTGGCGGTGGAGGCGAAGACGGGGTTGAGGTAGATGGCCTCCACCCCCAGCTCCACCAGGTAGGGGATCTTCTCCGCCACCCCCCAAAGCGTGCCCCCCTTGAAGCCCCTCAAGGTGGGCGGGGCGTCCCAAGGCTCCAGGGGCCCTGCGGGGGCGGGCTTGCCCGGGGGGCCTGCCCGGAAGAAGCGGTCGGGGAAGATTTGATAAAAGAAGGCGCCCTCGTACCAGGCCACGGGCTCAAGTGTACCACGGGCGAAAGGTGCCTACATCACAAAAATCCTTGCCCCCAGGCTCAGGGTTTTGGTATCCTCCCGGGGTGAAGGCCATGCGGGGCCGCCTTTTCGTCATGACCGGGGCTAGCGGGGTGGGGAAGGGCACGGTGCGGGCCAAGGTGCTGGAGCGCACCCGCCTCTTCTACTCCATCTCCATGACCACCCGCCCTCCCCGCCCCGGGGAGCGGGACGGGGTGGACTACTACTTCGTGGACCGCCCCACCTTTGAGGCCCTCCTGGACCAAGACGGCTTCCTGGAGTACGCCGAGTACGTGGGCCACCTCTACGGTACCCCTAAGGCCCCCGTGGAGCGGGCCCTGGCCCGGGGGGAGGACGTCCTCTTGGAGATTGAGGTGCAAGGGGCCTTGCAGGTGCGCAAGAAGGTGCCGGAGGCGGTCCTCATCTTCCTCCTTCCCCCATCCCTTTCCGAGCTGAAGCGCCGGCTGGTCTACCGGGGGAAGGATAGCCCCGAGAAGATCGCCAAGCGCCTGGCGCAGGCGGAGTGGGAGATCCAAAACGCCCACCTCTTTGATTACGTGGTGGTGAACGACGTTTTGGAGGAGGCGGTGGCGGACTTTTTGGCCATCCTCACCGCCGAAAGGCGGCGCACCGACCGGATGGCCTGGGCCCTGCAAAAGGCCCTGGAGCGGGACCCCGACCTGGAAAGCGAGCTGGACGAGATCCTGAGGAGGGACCATGGCGGAACCCGGCATTGACAAGCTTCTCGGCATGGTGGATTCCAAGTACCGGCTCACCGTGGTGGTGGCCAAGCGGGCGCAGCAGCTTTTGCGCCACCGCTTTAAGAACACGGTGCTGGAGCCGGAGGAAAGGCCCAAGATGCGGACCCTCGAGGGCCTCTTTGACGACCCCAACCCCGTGACCTGGGCCATGAAGGAGCTGCACACCGGCCGGCTGGTCTTCGGGGAGAACCTGGTCCCCGAGGACCGCCTGCAGAAGGAGATGGAACGGCTTTACCCCGTGGAAGAGGAGGCCTAGGTGGCCCGGGTCCTGGTGGCGGTGAGCGGCGGGGTGGCGGCCATCAAGGTGCCCCACCTCCTCCGTCTCCTCCGCCAGGCGGGGCACGAGGTGCGGGTCCTGGCCACCCCCCGGGCCTTGGCCTTCGTCACCCCCCTCTCCCTGGCGGTGGCCGCCGGGGGGGAGGTGGCCACGGAGGAGGCCTGGTTCCAGCCCCACGGCCGGGCCCTCCACATAGAGCTCGCCCGCTTCGCCGACGTGGTCCTGGTGGCCCCCGCCACCGCCGACGCCCTGGCCAAGGCCGCCTTGGGCTTGGCGGACGACCTCCTTTCCGCCACCCTCCTCGCCGGGGCCAAGCGGGTGGCCTGGGCCCCGGCCATGAACGAGGCCATGTGGCTCGCCCCCCAGACCCAGGGCCACGTGGAGCGGCTAAAGGCCTTGGGCCACGCCTTTTTTGGCCCCACCCACGGCCCCTTGGCCGCGGTGGGGGAGGGGGAGGGCCTGGGGCGGATGTTGGAGCCCGAGGAGCTGGTGGCGCGTTTGGAGGCCCTCCTTACCCCTAAGGACCTCGAGGGCCTGAAGCTCCTCGTGTCCGCCGGACCCACCCGGGAGTACCTGGACCCGGTGCGCTTCCTTTCCAACCCCTCCTCGGGGCGTATGGGCTACGCCGTGGCCGAGGCCGCCCGGGATAGGGGGGCGGAGGTGGGCTTGGTGGCGGGCCCCACCTGCCTCCCCGACCCTTGGGGGGTCCAGGTGGTGCGGGTGGAAAGCGCCTTGGAGATGCGGGAAGCCATCCTGGCCCGCTACCCTTGGGCGGAGGCCGTGGTCATGGCGGCGGCGGTGGCCGACTACCGCCCCGAGACCACCCTGGCCGACAAGGAGCCCAAGGTGGAGGCAAGCCGGGTCCTCCGCCTGGTACCCAACCCCGACATCCTCAAGGAGCTTGGGGAACGTAAGGAAAAGCGGGTTTTGGTGGGCTTCGCCATGGAAACCCGGGAGGGTCTGGAGCGGGCGCGGGGGAAGCTGGTGCGCAAGAACCTGGACCTCATCGTCCTCAACTGGGTGAACCGGGAGGGGGTGGGGTTTGGGAGCCTGGAAAACGAGGTGGTCCTCCTCCTAAGGGATGGGCGGGTGTTGGAGCTTCCCCGGATGCCCAAGCGCCAGGTGGCCCACCGTATACTGGATTTCGTCAGGGAGTTTTGGAAAGCCTAACGGGGTGGATATGCGCAGCAAGGCCGAGCGGCACCGCGCCATACAGGAGATCGTGAGCCGGGAGGAGATCGGCACCCAGAAGGAGTTGGTGGAGCGCTTACGGCAGCTGGGCTTTGAGGTGACCCAGGCCACGGTGAGCCGGGACATCGCCGAGCTCCGCCTGGCCCGCATCGCCTTGGGCAAGGGGCGGCACAAGTACGCCCTGCCCTCGGTGGAGCTTCCCGAGGACGTTTACGAGGAGCTCAAACGGCAGTTTGGCCTCTTCGTCAAGGACGTGGACCGGGGTGGGAACATCCTGGTGGTGAAAACCGCTGAGGGGCACGCCTCGGGGATTGCCCTCCTCTTGGACCGCCTCAAGCGGGACGAGATCGTGGGCACCCTGGCCGGGGAGGACACCATCTTGGTGGTGGCCCGGAGCGAGGAGGAGGCCAAGGCCTTGGAGGAGGAGCTCGGTGAGCTTCTCTTGGCGGGCAGGGCCATCAAGGGAGGGGCTTAGCGCCGCAGGCCCGAAGTGATAGAACTTTTCCTGAAGTCCTTCCTGACCCTCTTCGTGGTCATGGACCCGGTGGGCCTGGTCCCCGTGTTCTTGGCCCTGGCGGGGGACCGCCCCCCGAAAAAGCAGGCCCAGATCGCGGGGAGGGCGGTGCTGGTGGCGGGAGGGCTTCTCGTGGCCTTTTTCTTCTTCGGGAGGGGGCTTTTGGCCCACCTGGGGATTAGCCTCGAGGCCCTGCGCATCGCCGGGGGGATCCTCCTCTTCCGCATCGCCACCGACATGGTCTTTGCCCACCACGAGCGGGAAACCGAGGAGGAGAAGGACGAGGCCTTAGCCCGGGCCGACATCTCCGTCTTTCCCCTGGCCATCCCCCTCATCGCTGGGCCTGGGGCCTTGGCCAGCGTCCTCATCCTGGGGGGGGAGGCCCGGGGGGTGGTGGGGGGGTGGGCGGTGGTCCTCTTCAGCGCCTTTTTGGTCCTCCTTCTGGCCTATATCTTCCTGCGGGCCGCTTCCGGGGTGCGCCGGGCCTTGGGGCGCACGGGGGTGAACGTGGTGACCCGGGTCCTGGGCCTTTTGCTCGCCGCCCTGGCGGTGCAGTACGTGGCCGATGGGGTCAAGGGCCTCCTTTAGCCCGGTACATGCGGCGGTCCGCCTCCTGCAAAAGCGCCTCCAGCTCCTCCCCTTCCACCCCCACCCCGCCCGCCGCCACCCCGTAGGGGAGGCTTTGCCGCAGGCGGGCGATGAGGGCGGGGATCTCCTCCTCGCTAAGGCCCAGGTGGAGGCTCACGAACTCGTCCCCTCCCACCCGGAAAGCCAGGTCCCGGCGGCGGGAAAGGCGCTTCAGGGCCTCGGCCAGGGCCTTCAGGGCCCGGTCCCCGGCGGCGTGCCCTTCCCGGTCGTTCAGGGCCTTGAGGCTGTTTAGGTCCCAGTAGATGAGGGCCAAGGGCTCCCCCAGGGCTTTGGCCTCGGCCAGCAGCTCGGGGAAGGCCTCCTCCAGGGCCCGCCGGTTCCCCAAGCCCGTGAGGGGGTCGGTGCGGGCCGCCCTTTCCAGGGCCTGGCGCTCCTTCATGGCCTTGAGGAGGAGGGCGGCCTCCAAGGCGAAGGCCTGGGCCAGCTCCAGGGAAAGCGGGGTAAAGGCCTCGGGGTCGTGGAAGTTATCCAGGTTCATGGCCGCCAGCACCTCCCCTTCCAGGACGATGGGCAGCCCCAAGGTGGCCTGGATCTCCAGGAGGCGGCCGTGTTCAAAAAAGGCGGGGCGGGCCTCCACGGTGCTCAGGCTGGAGAGGTGGCGGATCTCCACCCCTTTGAGCACCCGGGGGCGGCCCTTAAGCCAGTTGTCCACGCCGAGCCCGTACCAGGCCAGCTCTTCCTCCAAGGAGGTGCGGGCCCCTAGGAGGGCTTCGGAAAACCCCTCCTGGGCCACCAGGTGGAAATACCCCCCCTCCCGGAGGAGGATGCTTCCCGCTTCCGCCCCCGGCACCACCGCCACCGCCTCCCGGATGAGGTCCTGCAGAAGCCCTTCCGGCTCCTCGTGCTGCAAAAGCCCCCGCAGGACCTTTAGAAGCCCGGTGTAGGCCCGGGCCTGGACGGAAAGGTCCGTGGTGTCCAGAAGGAGCAGGTAGGTGCCTTCCGGGACCCTCAGGCGGGCCACCCGGTAGGTCTTTCCCCCGAAGGCCAAGGTGTCCCCTTGCGGCACGGGGAGGCCCTGCGCCAGGGGATTGCGCTCCACGCCGGTTTCCCGGAGGAGAAAGACCGGGTAGGGGGCTTCCAAGAGGTTCATCCGGCCTCCAAGAGCAAGCGGGCGTGGGAGAGGGCGGCCTCGGTGTACTGGCCCGAAAGGAGGCGGGCCAGTTCCCGCACCCGCGCTTCCCCTTCCAGCACCTCCACCCGCACCTCGCTTCCCTCCTTCACCACCTTCAGGTGGCGGTGGGCCCGTGCGGCCACCTGGGGCAGGTGGGTCACCACCAGCACCTGGCGCTTTTCCCCCAGGCGGGCCAGGCGCTCCGCCAGCTTCCAGGCGGTTTCCCCCCCTACCCCGGCGTCCATCTCGTCAAAGACCACGGTGGGGGCCTCGGCCCCGGTGAGGAGGGCGAGGGCCAAGGCGATGCGGGAAAGCTCCCCACCGCTGGCGGCGGAAAGGGGGGAAAGGGGCAGGTGGGGGCTTGCGGCGAAGCGGAAGGCCACCTCCTCCAGGCCGAAGGGCCCGGGCTCGGGCAAGGGGGTGAAGGCCACCTGGAAGCGGGCCTGGGGAAGCCCCAAGGCGGCGAGCTCCTCGCCCATGGCCTTCTCCAGTCCCTTGGCCGCCTCCCGCCGGGCCTCGCCCAAGGCTTCCCCCGCTTGCCAGAGGGCTTCTTCCGCCGCTTTGAGGGCCTGGTCAAGGTCCTGTAGGCGCGCTTCCCCTCCTTCCAGGGCGGCCAGCTCCGCCTCGGCCCGCTCCCCGTGGGCCAGGACGTCTTCCAGGGTGGGGCCGTACTTGCGCTTGAGGCGCTCCAAAAGGGCCAGGCGCTCCTCCACCTGGGCGAGGCGGCCGGGGTCGGCCTCGAGGCCCTCCAGGTACCCCTCCAGTTCCCGCGCCACCGCTTCTGCGCCCTCTAAAGCGGCTTCCAGGTCCTTGGCCAGGGCTTCCAGGGCCGGGTCGTACCGCCCCCCTTGGCGGAGCTCCCGCACGGCGCTTTCCAAGGGGGAAAGCCCCTCGTCCGCCAGGAGGGCGTAGGCCCTACCCGCCCGCTCCCGCAGGGTTTCCAGGTGCCGAAGGCGCCGGGCTTCCTCCTCAAGGGCTAGGTCTTCCCCCGGGCGGGGTTTGGCCGCTTGGATCTCCCGCAGCTGGAAGCGCAGGAGGTCTTCCCGCTCGCTTTTCGCCCGAAGGGCCTCCTCCAGGGCTCGCTTCTCGCCGAGGAGGGTCTGGTGGTGGGCGTAGGCCTCCCGGTAGGCCTGAAGGAGGGGGGAGGGCAACAGGGCGTCCAGGAGCTCCCGCTGGCGCTTGGGGGAAAGGAGGGCCAAGGCGGCGTGCTGGGCTTGGAGGGATAGCCAGCGCTCCGCTTCCTCCTGGAGCTCCTTGAGGCTCACCACCTCCCCGTCTATGCGGGGTGTGGAGCGGGCCCCCACCCGGCGGGAAAGGACCCGCTCCTCTTCCCCCTGGAAGAAGGCGGTGACGAGGAGGCTATCCCCATAAGGACCGATAAGCCCCTCGGCCCTTTCCCCCAAAAGGAGAGCCAAGGCGTCCACCAGGAGGCTTTTCCCTGCACCGGTTTCCCCGGTGAGGACGTTTAGGCCGGGGGCGAGCTCCAGGGTGGCCTCGCGGATGGCGGCGAGGTTCTTCACCTCGAGGCGTAGCAGCATCCTCACCCATTGTAAGGTCTGGTCCGGGGTACTGAACCCGGACAGACACATGTGAGACTGGACGAGTAAAAATGTGGGGACCACTC